>ONVB01000003.1 GCA_900321145.1 uncultured Eubacteriales bacterium
TGCAGTTGATGGGACTTGAACCCACACCCACTTGCGTGGACATGAACCTGAATCATGCGCGTATGCCAATTCCGCCACAACTGCAATTGCTCGGATATAATATCATTTTAGAAGCAGATTGTCAATGATGAAAGGAATAAATTCTTGGGAATTAAGTCACTGAAAAAACTCGATTCCGAGGCAATAAAGAAATACGTCACAGAAAAGAAGAAGGATTATAAGATACCTTCGACCGAATTTGCGCAGAAGGATTTCACGGTTGAGGAGCTCAGCGTAGGGGGATATGATTTCTTAAGGATCATGCCCAGGGGCGACTTTTCGGGGAATTATTTGTTTTACCTTTATTCGAGCTATCTGTGCTTTGGGATAGAGAGCGCAGAGCTTCAGTTTATCTTAGGGGTAGCAAAGCATACAAACGCCGGTGTATTTATACCGCTGTATCCGCTCGCACCGGAACATGGCTGCAGGGAAGTATTTGATTGCTTAAAGGAGGTATACAGCTACTGTACGACCGGCATGGATTACGGTAGGCTGGTGCTTATGGGCTCTTCGCACGGGGCGGGACTTGCGCTCTCCATGTCACTTGTTGCCTGGAAGGAAGGACTCAGGAAGCCCGATCAGATCATTCTCCTCTCGCCTGCGATGGATACGGAGTTTTTTGACAAGAATCTTGAAAAGAAGATACTCGAGGGCAGTGACTGTGACGGCAGGTACATCTACAGCGAGGGTATAAAGGAGTTTATGAACAGGTATTGGGTTAAGGATCAGGCCGCAAAGACGGAGTACACCGCTCCCATATATGAGGACCTCACAGACCTGTGTGACGATCTTCTTATATTCTCCGGCACCGAAGATCTTCTTAATTGTTACGCCAGGTCGTTTTATCAGAAGGCAAAGCTTGCGGGCGTCAATATCCGGTTCTATGAGATGGAGTATGAAGGCCATAACTTTATGATATACAACAGCGACTCGGAAACCAGAAAGGCTCGCGGGTTCCTGGTGGATGCCATAACCGGTCGGTACACCAATGACTACGCGCTCTATGAGCTTTTCAGTTTAAAGCTCATGGCATCATGGAGCAAGAATTACCCGGAGGTCCTAAAGGATGACTGGCTTGAGAGATTTATGTATGACAACAAGTTTAACTTTAAAGGGCTTCGCACGAAGATAAGTGAGTATGATAATATAAGGCTTGCCGCAAATGTGGCGGCCTGCGACAGTCTGGTCAGACTGTTTATAGACGAGTATCCGAACGGGACCGTAATAAATGTGGGCTGCAGACTCGGCAACCGCTTCTCGAGAGTGGATAACGGAAGAGTTCTCTGGTACAATGTCGACTCTCACAATATCATGTCCATGCGCCGTATGCTGTACGGAGGGACATCGAGGGAGAAGACCATAGGAAGAAATATCATGGATTTTTCGTGGCTTGACGAGATAGTCTGCAAGAGAGACTGCGGTGTGCTTTTCTGCCTGTCGGATATGCTTTCGTATGTGAAGCGAAGCCAGGTAAAGGAGCTCTTTGAGAATATCCATGACCGCTTCCCGGGAGCCCAGGTGGTTTTCAACGCAACTACGATAGACCTTAGGCTTGTGGATAATCTAAGGAAGTCACCGAGTGTTATGAAGAGAAGACATAAGTATTTCTACGTAAATGATGCGGAGAAGCTCTTTAATAACTGGAGGATCGACTATCGTGTCATATCCGAGGAACCGGTGACAAAGTACTTTGATCCGGGTGCGGGTATCGGTGCATTTGCAAGGTTCAAGCTGGCTTACAACAAGGTGTCTTACAACAACAAGATAATACGCATGAGGCTCGGTTCCGAGGCGTATGTTACGGATATAAACTGATATGCTTATAGCAGATAATCTATACAAATCTTTTGTCAAAAATGAAGAACGCGGCAAGAAGACCAGGTTCAACGCTGTGAACGGGATAGACATAGCGGTTGATGAGGGTGAGATAGTGGGTGTGCTCGGACCTAACGGCGCAGGCAAGACCACACTGCTTCGAATGCTCGGAGGCCTTATGAAGCCTACCTCGGGAAGTGTTGTGATAAGCAAGGACGGCAGGGAGCTTACATCTCTCGAGGAGAGGAAGAAGCATATAGGCTATCTGTCGGGAAACACCAGGCTCTACGGACGTCTGTCCGTAAGGGAGCTTCTTACCGTGATCGGCGAACTCTACGAGCTTCCAAAGTCACTTATCGAGAAGAGAATAGGGAGAATATCGAGGCTCCTTTCCATGGAGAGCTTTATAGATAACCGTATAGAACGTCTGTCCACGGGGCAGACGCAGAGAGCTTCCATCTCAAGGTGTCTGATACACGATCCCGATATCTATATATTTGACGAGCCGACACTCGGACTCGATATCCTGAGCAGTCAGGCTATAGTCGATTTCATGAAGAACGAGAGGGATGCGGGCAAGACTGTGCTTTACTCTACGCATTACTTAGAGGAAGCGGAGTTCCTGTGTGACAGGGTATTTCTCATAGATAAGGGGAGCATAGTCAGTGCCGGAAGCGTGGAGGAGTTGCTGGCGCTTCACGGAGCGGACAGCCTGAGAGAAGTGTTCAGGAAACTGATGGAGGCGGCATAGTTTGAGACCGGGAGTCATTAAATCACTTTACAGAAAAGAAATACTGGACGTCTTAAGGGATAAGAGGACCGTGATCATGATGGTCGTGGTCCCGCTTATTTTGTATCCTCTTATATTTGTGCTTTCGCTCACTGTCATGTCCAATATCAGCACGAGCATAACGACGGCGCAGTACAAGGTTGCGCTTGACTTTACCCCGGACGATGAACTGACGGAGCTTTTAAAAAATGATTCCGGGGACAGGGAAAGCTGGACCTTTGCGGTAGTCCCGGTCGAGAATCTTCAGGAAGCTTTGGATGCGGAGGAGATAGATGCATATATCGAGAAGACAGACGATTCCTATACCATACACTACTTAGCTTCCGTCAACAACTCGGGCTATGCGGCAGATTACTTAAGCGCGGTGCTCGACCGGTATAAGGAAAGCTTAGTCAGAAAGACGCTTGCTGAGGCCGGGCTTGATGCCTATCAGGTCCTCTCACCGATAAAGTACGGTTTCTCCAACGACTCAAAGGGCGAGGAGACAGCAGGAAATCTGCTCGGTATGATACTGCCCTTTATGCTTGTGGTCAGTCTGCTTATGGGAACCATGTATCCGGCTATCGATACCACCTCGGGTGAGAGGGAAAGAGGCACTTTAGAGACACTGCTTACCCTGCCTATATCCAACAGGGAACTTATAGTGAGCAAGTTTTTGGCTGTTGCAACCATAGGACTTGCCTCGGCTGCATTAAACATCATCTCCATGGCATTTGTGGGCGTATATATGTACAGGATGATGCTTAAAAATACAGGTACGGGAAGTACGGTAGCCTTTTCACGGTTCATCCCGGTGATCCTTGTATGCGTATTGTGCGTGCTTGCCTTCGCTATATTTATAAGTGCGCTTACGATGTGCGTCACCGCATTTGCAAAAAGCTACAAGGAAGCAAACAACCTTATCACTCCGATGATGATAACGGTCATGTTCCTTTCCTTCCTCTCATTCCTTCCGAATGTGAGCCTTAACTCCGGCGTGGCGCTTGTGCCCGTGGCAAATGTGTGTCTGCTGATAAAGGAGCTGCTTGCCTTCAAGTACGATCTGCTGATCATATTTATCGTGCTTTTGTCGAATGTGGTTTACGGAGCACTCGCAGTCATGTTCCTGTCCAGGATATATGACAGCGAGGCCATACTCTTCGGTGAGGAGGGTGCTTCGGTACAGATATTCGAGCGCAGAAGGGATATGAGAAAGGGCGGAGTTCCGGCGGTCGGAGACGGATGGCTTGTAGCGATAATAACGGTGATCGCGGTCATATATCTCGGCGGCGCGGCTCAGCTTAAGTACGGCTACGCAGGACTTGTCTTCCAGCAGGTCATCATAATAGGCGTTCCGCTTTTGGCTGTGTGGTATACGAAGAAGGATATGAAGAAAACCTTCGCTTTAAGACCGGTCTCGCTTAAGTCCCTGGTCGCAGCGGTTATTTTCGGCATAGGAGGGACTTGCTTTACATCGCTCTTAGGTGATATACTGTCGAAGCTGATGGTAAGGAGTGCCGAGGGCTTAAGCTCGCTCAACGAGGAGCTTTCAAGCTTCGGCTTCGTTGAGGCTTTCATCCTGATCGCGGTGCTTCCCGCGGTGTGCGAGGAGTTCCTGTTCAGAGGGTATATCTTTTCGGCATTTAAGAGCAGATACAGGGTCGTGAACGCGCTTATTATATCATCGGTTTTGTTCGGGCTGTATCATATGAGTTTGATAAGGTTCTTTGCGACCTTTATCTTAGGATTCATAAACTGCTATGCGGTATACAAGACCGGAAGCCTGTTCGCGGGGATCATGATGCACTTTATCAATAATTCGCTCGGAGTAATAGAGCTTTATGCACCGGGGATGCTCAATACCACCGGATTGGGCCTGCCCGGTACGGCGGTAATGATCGTGATAGCCGCAGCCGGATTGCTGCTCGGAGGATATATGCTCGGAGCATTTGAAGATATGAGACTGATAAGACGTAATTCAAAGTAGTATAAAAGGGATAAAAAATGAGAATAAACATACCAAGAGTAATAATGGCCTTAGCGATCGTTGTGATCGTGCTGCTGATAGGCATACTGATAGGAATGAACATAAACAAGGGAGGGACTCACACGGAAAAAGCGAAGCCGACGGTTATGAGTTCCGAGAGGACATGGCGTCTTACCGACTCTTCGGAGGAAGGGGAACTGATATATGACAACTATTGGAAGTATGTCCGCGCAAGCTACATCATAGTCGGTGATATACCCGATTGCCAGCTCTACAAGATAGCGGTGGGTGCGCCGAGGAACGATTATGTGCGTGACCGCTTCTACAAGGACGGCGATTACGAGCTTATGGCTTATCATGATGAGGACGGACATATAACCTCCAAGATAGTTGTGGACTTGAGCTCTTTTCAGGAGAATATCGATTTTGCGGCGCTTAAAAAAGCGGGCGTGTACGGAGTGTGCCTCCGGACAGGCTTCAGAGGATACGGCTCGGGCGCACTTGTTGAGGATGATAATTTTAAAACATTTTACAAGGATGCGAAGAAGGCCGGTTTAAAGATAGGTGTTTATTTTTATTCACAGGCCATATCAGAGGAAGAAGCCATCGAGGAAGCTGATTATGTGCTGGAACTTATCAAGGGCAAGAAGATAGAGCTTCCGGTAGCCTTTGATACAGAGGGAGTATATGCCGAGGATGCAAGAGGAGATGCGATAGATACAGATACGCGTACAGACTGCGCCGTAGCCTTCTGCGAGAGGATAGCACAGAAGGGCTATGAGCCGATGATCTACTCCAACAGAAACTGGTTCGCGCAGAACCTTGATATGTCAAGGCTCTACCACTATAAGCTGTGGATAGCACATTATGCCGACAGCACTGATTTTCCGTATGTATACAACGGCTGGCAGTATACGGACAGCGAGATCATCCCCGGGTCGGAGACTCCGATCGACGCGAGCGTGTGGATCGAGTAATGTGTAATGAAGAACATTTAACAGTTCATGTTCTTGGAAAAGAGCATGGGCTGTTTTTTTGCAGAAAATGTACAGGATGCGAATATGTAAGCCTGCATACAAGCATTTCCGCCGGATGTTTTTTTCATAACTTTTCCGGGGATATACAAAAGACATATGAGTGAAGTAATATGAGAAAAACGCGCGTATAAGCTTTAGAGGAGGTAATAAACTATGTACAGTCTTCTTTTGGTTGAAGATGATACTAAGATAACAGAGGTGCTGACGGCAGTAGCTTTGCGGTAAGGCTGGTGCCCGGCTAAAATTCTTGGCACGGATCTGATATTATTACGGTACAAAGTCGTATCGAGCAGGCGGAATTCATCCCACCTGCTCGATTTGAATTAAGCAATTCAAGCTTTTGTAGAAAAATATGTTTGACATTCAGCCTTGTTATGGTATAAATGTATATACATATATACATTTATACCATATTTTTATTTTACGCGGGTATGCTTTGTGGAAATGAGGTGACGAACTATATGGATACTGTGCCGGTAAGAAAATGGGGAAACAGTCAGGGAATTCGAATCCCGCAGGCAATACTAAAAAAACTTGATATCAATCTGTCGGATGAGCTGACTATAGAGGTTGAGGACAGGGCTATTGTATTAAGAAAAAGATTCAGGCATAAGAGTCTGGAAGAAAGAATAGCTGAGTATGACGGAGCGATAGACGTTATGGATTATGATTGGGGCGAACCTGTCGGGAAGGAGATGCTATGAGCGATTTCTCGCAAGGAGACATCATAAAGGTTGAGGGCTACAGGGACTGCTTTATTATAGTCAGCAATAATTCGTTCATCAAGCATACAGGTGCATTTCATGTTTGTCCCGTGATAAAGAAGTGTAAGGAGGGACCGTTGCATATTAAGGTTAAGGGAAGAAAGGGTGCAGCAGGTGTTGTAGTGTGTGAGCAGATAAAACTGATAGATCCTTCTTCGCGAAGTTGTTCTCCGATGGATATGGTTCCATATGATATGATCATGAATATATCAGATTCTGTTCAAGGTATGTTTGAGTATGATTAGAAGATAGATGAGATTAAGGGGCTGTGGTTTATGACAGCCTCTTTTTTACGCTTGCGTACAAAAAAAATCCGTCCGGATCTGTTGAGTTTACAAGTTGACATATGCAATTGATTATGTTATATTGATGCAAGTTAGGCGATACTAACTATTATACCGCAGTTATTTGACTGCGCTATAATAATTTTGGAGCAGACAAGCTCGCAGAGTTTGACGGTGTGGCATTTGGCTGTCCGGCAATGGGCGCAGAGGTTCTCGAGGAAAATGAATATGAGCCGATGTTTGCAGGGCTTGAGGGCGCGCTTTCGGGCAAGAAGATAGCTCTCTTTGGTTCATATGGCTGGGGAGACGGCCAGTGGATGAGAGACGGGGAGGACCGTGCAAGGGCTGCAGGCGCGAACCTTGTAACAGACTGTGTTATGGCCAACAACGCACCTGATGAGAATGCACTTGATGAATGCAGAGCGCTCGGAAGAGCATTGGCATAAGGGTTATAAGCAACTTCGGTTTTCTTTGCGAAAGACAAGCGCTTGCCCCTTCTGCGTCCATGTATATAGTATCTTCGAGATTGCGGGAACCAGCTCACCGCTCCAGAGTTACCTTACGGTATTTGGACTTGTGCTTTCGGCATCGGGCGTCGCGGCATTTCTGTTGAACATAAGATACTGCAGATGATGTGCGGGGTGATTATATCATTTGAAATATGGCGTTATGTGTTGGTGAGTGTAAAACAGCGCATAGCGCTATATTATTTTGTTTTTGATAAAGCATGACTGAACATGGCAAAAAAAGATGGGATTGTTTATTGTTGACGAAAGATAAAAAATATATATAATAATAACAAAAGATAAAAAAACACACAATAGCATAAACGAACATAAAAAATGGTGTACAATCGTAAACGGTGTTGATTGATAGTGTGTTTTCGGAGGGCTAGAACGATGAAAAAAACAGATCCATTTACCAGAACACCCGGTATTGCCGGAAAGGCATACATCGACACAGGTGTAGCAGATGAAATAATTAGTATTTTTCTTAGTGATGATTCTTTCAAATATGTATATAAGATTACGGGACTTCGTGGATCGGGAAAGTCTGTGGAGTATAGCAGAATAATACGCACGCTTAAAGAAAAAAAAGACTGGCTTGTGTATCCTCTTTCAGCATCAGGAGAGGTTGTTAATACACTTATCTCAAAATTGAGTATGGAGAAGTTCATTGATTCCAAAACTGTTAGAACTGCGGTGTCTTCGACCACATCTGTCAGTGGGAGTGCAGTAGTTGTTTCAGGGAATGAGTCTGTAAATGTTCAGAGAACCATTTCTGATAATGATCATTTCTATTCGGATGAAGCGATACTTACAAAGATGATAGAAACTGCTAATGAAAAGAAATACAAGATTTTGATAGGGATAGATGATATTTCAAAAACCAAAGAGGTTGTCGGTTTGCTTTCAATGATAGGTTCAATGCTTTTAGAGGGATTAAAAATATATCTGGTTGTTACAGGGCTTTCTGAGAATATAGAAGAGTTTTCTACGGAAAAGAATCTGACCTTTTTTAAAAGAGCAGATGCAAAGGAAATCAAGGCATTAAATAAGTTTGATATAACATATATGTACGAAAAACTCTTGGGGGTAAAATCCGATGAGGCAAAGACAATAGAGGAAGTAACCATGGGGTATGCTTATGCGTATCAGGTTCTTGGTTCGCTGTATTTTGGAAAAGAGGCGAGTGAGACTCTTGAGGATATTATGCCTGAGTTCGAGAGGATTATGTTCAGGGATTCGTATGATTTGATTTGGAAGTCGCTAACGGAAGGTGAGAAAGAACTTGTCAGGTGCATTTATAGGACCGGAGATGGTAAAGCGGAGAGTATAAAAAAGCTTATGAACAATGCTTCGAATTATTCGGTTTACAGAAGCAGGTTGATAAACAAGCACCTTGTAGATAGTGAAAAAAGAGGGTATCTGAGGATTGGTCTTCCGCGTTTTGAAAAGTTTATAGAACTGTGGGGAGATGAATGAAAGGTAACAGATGATAAGGCTGAAAAATGGCTATAGAGGGTATACACTAAAGTGGTGGATATCCTCTTTTTTTATTTATGCATGCGACTAAATATTGTATAATACAGCGAGACCAAACAGGGTTTTGTTTTGTCTAATAGGTGTAACGCGTTTGAAACAGAGATATATCTCTTGAAATACACCTTATGAAAGGAGATGCGGATGACAAAGGAAGAACTCGGTGAGCTTATCATGCGTGAGCAGGAAGGCTTTTACCGTATAGCCAAAACCGTAATATATGAAGACTGTGATGTGGGCGATGCGTTGAGTGAGGCAATCGTAAAGGCCTTTGCAAACCTTGATACACTTAAGCGTGACAGATACGCAAAGACCTGGTTTGTGCGGATACTCATAAACGAATGCTACAACATATTGAATAAAAGAAACAGACTGGTGTATGTGGATGAAGAGGAGCTTAAGGCTTCCGAAAAGCCACAGGAGAGCAGTGATTATTCGGAGCTTTACCTGGCATTGGAGGAGCTTCCCAAAGAACAGAGGCTTTGCATAGCGCTGTACTACATGGAGGGTTACAGTGTAAAAGAAATAGCATCCATGACGGAGAGTACGGTAAGCGCAGTGAAGAACAAGCTGCTCAGAGGTAGAAAGAAGTTGAAGGAGCTTTTGGAGAGCCCGATTGAGCAGTCGGCTTAACTTAAGGAGGAACGATATGAATATAAACAATATGAAGAATGAATTCCCGGAGATGCCGGATGAGATCCGCGACCGTGTGAATAATGAAGTAATGAGGCAGATGAAGGCTGATAAGCCGGCGCAGAAGAAGGTTCCGAGCAGAAAAAGGATCGTTAGATATACTGCTGCCTTCGCGGCAGCGGCAGCAGTTCTTACACTGTGTGTGGCTGTGCCGAACATGGGCAAGAGAACTGGTGAAGGTGAAGGTTTATCTTCTGCGATAACCTCAGAAGCGCCTGTGAAGTTGGAGAAGGTTGAGCCTAAGGCAAAAAACAGCTTTAGTCTTTCAACATGTGAATACTCACTTAATGGAGATAAAATGAGTATGAAGACGGTAGAACCTGTGGATGGGAAGATAAAATTCGAACAGGCTCCGGAGTTCGGACCGCCATATACGGGATGCATGTTTTCAATAAGCGGTGAGAATATAAAGGAAGTGTCTATCTCATTAGACAAGGGTGAACTGTACAGCGCGGATCCGGTTGAAGATATTACTGTTGAAGAATTGAATAAGCTGATGGGGAATATAACCCCGGAAGAACATTGGGAAGAGGGCTATGAGTGTGCATATGAAGATTTTGCCGGCGAAAAGTATGCAAACAATATATATCATGTGAAGCACTTGGGAAGCACGGTATCGGAGGAATACCATTCTGACAGATTATACGGCCTTTACGCGACAAAAGAGGCAATCAGCGAAGCAAACGATATCGATCCTGATGATGACCTGAGAGCTGAATGGCATCATATGATAGATACCTTTGATGAGGCAAATCTTTCTGTAGATGTAACATATGAAGACGGTTCAAGCGATTCTGTAACATACACGCTTCTTTCGGGAAAGATTAAGCTTATCCCGGGAGAGGACGGCAGTCTTTATGAGAACGGGATGGTCAGAATGGAATATGAGTTTACCAATGGGGATGATCCGTATGTGTACGGCATTCTCGGAGAACCTGAAGGAACCGATGAATTAAAGGAACAGCGCATTTTGTACTGGACGAATGAAAATCCTGAGCAAGAAACAGAATAGTGAACAAGAAAACGGCTGCCGTGAAGCAATTCACGGCAGCTATTCCTTTTTTTGCTAATGATTTCTAAAATTGACATTACATGACTTAATGTTTATAATAGAAAACATAAAAGCCAAAAAGGATGTGATTGTTTATGAAAAAAGCAATTTATAATATTATGCCCGAAACAGAGGAAACACTAAGAATATTAGGAGAGCAAATTAAGCTTGCAAGACTCAGGAGAAATCTTTCGGCTGAGCTTGTTGCTGAAAGGGCGGGAATCAGCAGAACCTCGTTGTGGAAGGTTGAGTCCGGGAATCCGGCTGTAGCGATGGGGATTTATGCTGCGGTTTTGCATGCGTTGAATAATATGGATAAAGATCTGCTGCTTGTTGCGAAGGATGATGTGCTCGGTCGTGAACTTCAGGATATGGCTATACTTACAGGCAAAAGAGCGAAAAGGAGGCGCAAATAAATGCAGATGAGAGAGAAACCAATTGTTTACGGAGAGTGATGTAAACAGAATAATGGGCAGTGTCTTAGGAACAAAATATGATATTGAACGTGCCAAAATTGAAGACACGGTGGGATATAACAAGGCTGCTGGCGGAGTAACAGCGTCAAATATAATAATGTATGATGAGCTTAAAGATGGATATCCTACAGGAACAAGTATGAGTATCATCTTGGACGAGGAAGGATATATATCATATCTGACATTAAGAAAAGGGGCTTCGTATGACACACAAGTTGAGAAAATGATTTCTAAGAGAGAAGCATTTGATAAAGCTGTTGAAGCAACGAAGGAGAAGTACAACAACCTGAATTTGGAGTTTAACGTTGAGTATTCGGAGGATAAGATTAACACATTTTATTATCCGCCCAAGAAGTGCTTATGCTATACATTTGATTTTGAGGGAGCTATAGAAGGAAAATGGGATGATGAGTTGAGCGTGTTTGTGTTCACTCCGATTATAAATGCATATGATTCTGTGGATATAGATATCGCTTCAACATTGGGATATTAGGAGATTTACGGGAAAAAATAGGTTTTGAGAAATAAGGCGCGTGGGTAACCATGCGCTTTTTTCACTTATGTAGTTAAATACATCGCTTGCGACAGAAACGTTGTTTTAGTTTTTATACTTGGTATACTTTAGTTGTACATGGTGATTGTGAAGGAAGTTTAAGGAGTTGTTAGTGTGAAGGATAAAAGAACGATAAGGACAGACAATAATTGGATAAAACTAAAGCACGTGCTGATTATAGCTGTTAGTTTATCGTTGGTTGTTACATTAATACTGTTTGCGACAGATAATAAAGAGCGAGGGATAGAGCCGGATGGTTCAAGTAATGAGCTGACCAGTACTTGTAGAATAGTTTATGACAAGGTAAAAAAGGCTATTCTACATTTTTATTATACAATAAACATCTTTTTTTACTTCTTTTATGCCCATACAAAGAAGAGGCATAATAGTATACCACTATTCCTTCAAGTATGTGATCAAATGCATATATTAGATTATAAACCATTTCGTTTTGCTCAGATCAATGTGACGGCTACGATCAATATGTTCCCATGGGAGATGGAGGAATAGATCACAGGATAGTTCCCAGACGAGGTTTTTGTGAAAAGTTATACCCGTTATACCCTTGATTTTTGCTTTGTACGAGGGTATAATGGGTATAACTTATTAAGGAGACCATTTATTATGACGGATAATCTATACGAACAGATAGCAAAAATAGAGCGTGAGATTGCAAGGCTGCCGGAAGGTGGTATAGCGAAGAAAACAATAA
>ONVB01000169.1 GCA_900321145.1 uncultured Eubacteriales bacterium
GTTGTTATGTTGTTGACTGTATGCTGAACGCTGTTTGCTGATTAAAGCGTATTTACTGTGCCTTGGGCAGATTATTATAAATAAGGTGGTGAGTAGAGTGCTTGAACTTGATAACTACAAGTTTGTCTTAAACGAATACAGAAGTCCACTCAACGAAGTGAGGGATTCACTTTGACATCCCGGGCAAAGAGCTTAGGATAGAAGAGCTTTCCAACAAAATCGAAGAACCCGGATTCTGGGACAAGGTCGAGGAAAGCCAGAGTGTCATGAAGGAGCTGAAGAACCTTAAGGACACTCTGCAGGAATACAATGATATAAAGGGCAGGTTTGAAGATGCGGAAACTCTTATCGATATGGCGGAGGAGGAGGGCGATGACAGCCTGATCGCCGAGATAGGGGAAACCATAGAGAGCTTCAAGGCAGGTTTTGAGGACTTGAGGATAGCGACACTGCTTTCCGGAGAGTACGACAATAACAATGCCATTGTTACCATTCATGCAGGAGCCGGAGGAACCGAGTCCTGCGACTGGACCTCCATGCTTTACCGCATGTATACCAGGTGGGCCGAGAAGAAGGGCTTTACGGTTGAGGTTTTGGATTATCTCGACGGAGATGAAGCAGGCATAAAGAGCGTTACATTTGCGGTAAACGGAATGCATGCTTACGGTTACTTAAAGTCGGAGCACGGTGTGCACAGGCTTGTGAGGATATCGCCCTTCAATGCGGCAGGAAAGCGCCAGACTTCGTTTACGGCAGTGGATGTAATGCCCGAGCTTGACGACAGCATTACGGTCGATATAAATGATGACGATTTAAGAGTTGATACCTACCGCTCATCGGGAGCGGGCGGACAGCATATAAACAAGACATCGTCAGCGGTCAGGATCACGCACCTTCCGACGGGGATAGTTGTTCAGTGCCAGAATGAGAGATCGCAGCATATGAACAAGGACAAGGCCATGAAGATGCTTATGTCGAAGCTGTATATGTTAAAACAGCAGGAAAACGAGGACAAGGTATCGGGCATAAGAGGCGAAGTCACCGAGAACGGCTTCGGAAGTCAGATAAGGTCCTATGTGCTCCAGCCCTACACCATGGTCAAGGACTTGAGAACTTCATGTGAATCCGGAAATGCGGCTGCGGTTTTGGACGGTGCCATAGATCCTTTTATAAATGCATATTTGAAATGGATCAATACCAGAGAGGAAGAGGAGGAGTAACTATGGATGAGGTAAAATTCGTCTTTTTTGTTGTTGAAGGTCAGGTATATTGCATAGAACTCTTGAGAATAGACAGCATAGAGCAAAGTTACCGTATAGTTCCGGTTCCGCTTGGAGCACAGTATGTAAAGGGTATTATCCACTTAAGAGAGCATGTGATCCCGGTTTATGATATAAAGGAGAAGTTTAACTTAGAGGATACCTTTGAGGGAGAAAAGCAGCTTCTTATAGCCGAGAGTCACGGTATAAAGGTCGGTATAGAGGTTGATGATGTGATAGGCATCATATCCATCAACACGGATGATATAAAGGAAGTTCCCAAGGTCGTGCTTACCGGGGATACCGGTTATGCCGAGTTTGTGATCAAGGTTAAGCTTCCCGGTAAAACACGGGATGACATCGTTATAAGCGTAGATATAGATCACATCATGAGTGATGAGGATTTTGATGCCGTACAGGATGCGTTAGACGAAGTAGAAGAGTAAAGGAGCTTAAGAGATGATAAATGTAGCAATCATGGGATACGGCACCGTAGGCTCGGGAGTCTATGAGGTGCTTTGCTCCAACGCCGACGTCATAGCAAAGAGAGTCGGTGAAGAGATAAATGTAAAGTATGTGCTTGACTTAAGGGAGTTTCCCGGTGATCCGGTAGAGAAGGTATTGGTTCATGATGTGAACACGATCCTCGATGACCCCGAAGTCAGGATAGTAGTCGAGGTAATGGGTGGCTTAAAGCCTGCGTATGACTTCGTGAAAAGCGCACTGCTCAAAGGAAAGAGCGTTACCACCTCTAACAAGGAGCTTGTCGCTAAGTATGGAGCCGAACTGATAAAGCTTGCAAAGGAGAAGAGTGTAAGCTTCCTCTTTGAGGCGAGTGTCGGCGGCGGCATACCTATAATAAGGCCGCTGCTTACATCGGTTACATCGGACCGCATCGAAGAGATAAGCGGTATCTTAAACGGTACCACGAATTATATCCTCACTGCCATGAGCGAGGAGGGTGCGGATTATGATACGGTATTGAAGCAGGCCCAGGATCTCGGATATGCAGAGAGAAATCCCGAGGCAGATGTAGAGGGTTATGATGCCTGCAGGAAGATTGCCATACTTACATCTCTTGCTCTTGGTTCACAGGTTGATTTCGAGGACATATATACAGAGGGCATAACGGCTATTGACGGCAACGACATAGCTTATGCCAAGGCTCTCGGCGGAAGGATCAAGCTGCTCGGACTTTCCAAGATGAACGGCGATAAGGTCTACTGTATGGTTGCGCCTTTCATGGTACCTTCAGACCAGCCTCTTTACGCGGTGAACGGTGTGTTCAATGGTATATTTGTAAAGGGTAATATGGTCGGAGACCTGATGTTCTACGGAAGCGGTGCCGGAAAGCTGCCTACTGCCAGTGCGGTTGTGGGAGATGTGGTTGAGGCTGCTAAGAACATAGGAACCACTGTTCCGATAGAATGGTCGGAGGAGAAGACAGAGCTTGCCCCCATGAAGGAATTCACCTGCCGGTTCTTCGTAAGAGTAAAGGAAGACGAGCAGGCCGTGAGAAAGGTGTTCTCTGATATCGAGCCGGTCAAAGCAGAGGGCGTGAGCGAAGAGTTC
Source organism: uncultured Eubacteriales bacterium (assembly GCA_900321145.1). Taxonomy (GTDB): domain Bacteria; phylum Bacillota; class Clostridia; order Lachnospirales; family Lachnospiraceae; genus Coprococcus_C. The sequence goes on from ONVB01000169.1 coordinate 2,832, forward strand.
GCTTTCCTTACAGGTGAGATAAGTGAGGGAGAGTTTGATGAGAAGATAAGCGGTCTCACGCTTATCCACAGCATAAGAAGTTATTTTTAATCTAACATAAAAGGAGTTTTCAAAGAGCTATGCTTGTAGTAAAGAAGTTTGGCGGTACATCGGTCGCCAACAAAGAAAGAATCTTTAATGTAGCAAACAGATGTATAGAAGATTACCGCGCCGGCCATGACGTGGTAGTTGTTCTGTCGGCTATGGGTAAGTACACCGATGAGCTTATCGATATGGCAAAGGATATCAACGAGAATCCACCCAAGAGAGAGATGGACATGCTCTTTACCATAGGAGAGCAGATGTCCGTAGCTTTGATGGCTATGGCCATGAACAAGCTCGGAGTGCCGGCTGTTTCGTTAAACGCGTTCCAGGTAGCGATGCATACCACTTCCGTATACGGAAATGCGCGTTTGAAGAGGATCGATTCCGAGAGGATCAGACATGAGCTTGAGCAGAGGAAGATCGTTATCGTTACAGGCTTCCAGGGCGTGAACAAGTATGATGACTATACCACCCTCGGCCGTGGCGGTTCGGATACGACCGCGGTTGCTCTTGCGGCAGCTTTAAATGCGGACAGATGCGAGATATTTACCGATGTTGACGGAGTATTTACGGCTGACCCGAGAAAGGTTAAGGGAGCAAGAAAGCTCGACAATATCACCTATGACGAGATGCTTGAGCTTGCTACGCTCGGTGCGGGAGTGCTTCACAACCGTTCGGTTGAGCTTGCAAAGAAATTCGGCGTAACCCTTGTGGTTCGTTCAAGTCTTAATACAGAGGAAGGTACAAAGGTAAGGAGAGGATCAAAGATGGAAAAGATGCTTGTTAGCGGTGTTGCCGCTGATACAGATACAGCGAGAATTGCGGTTATCGGACTTAAGGATGAGCCGGGCGTGGCATTTAAGCTTTTCAACGCGCTTGCTCAGCACAACATAAATATAGACATGATCTTGCAGTCATACGGCAGAGAGGGTACAAAGGATATAAGCTTTACCGTTGCAAGAGATGACGCGGATGAGGCAGCCAAGGTTATCGATGAGAACTTCAGCGAGTACGAGAAGGTTGATGTGAACAAGACTGTTGCAAAGGTATCCATAGTCGGTGCCGGCATGCAGAGCAACGCAGGTGTTGCAGCCAAGATGTTTGAGGCACTCTACGATGAGAATATCAACATCCGTATGATCTCCACATCAGAGATCAGAGTTACCGTACTTATCGATGACAAGAACACAGAGCGCGCTATGCAGGCAGTACATGATAAGTTCGCTCTCGGAGAGAGATAAGAAAGAGAGTTTATGAACCAGAGAACGGATTACATAAGCTGGGATCAGTATTTTATGGGAATAGCCATAATGTCCGCCGAGAGGAGCAAGGATCCGAACACGCAGGTGGGAGCCTGCATAGTCAGTCCGGATAACCGTATTCTCTCGGTGGGCTATAATGGCATGCCCGCGGGCTGTGACGATGCCGAAATGCCGTGGAATCGTGACGGAGAAGGGCTCGAGAGCAAGTACATTTTCGTATGTCATGCTGAGCTTAATTCCATATTGAATTACCGCGGAGGCGGCACGCTTAAGGGCGCGAGGATATATGCGACTCTTTTCCCCTGCAATGAGTGTGCCAAGGCGATCATACAGAGCGGCATAACCGAGGTCATATATATGTCCGACAAGTATGCCGATTCAACCGGCACCGTTGCGGCAAAGAAGATGTTCTCCATGGCCGGAGTCAAGATCAGACCTTACGAGAACGGGCACAAGAAGATGTCCTTTGAATTATAAGAGAGTAATAACAGGGTTATGAAACAGGCAAATACTAAATCGGTCAGGATGACCTATAAGGCGCTTGTAAGCTATATACTTAATACAAATTACAGAAGTGCGTCGGGAGTGATGGGACTTGCTATAAGTTTCGGTTCACTCGCGGCGCTTATCTTTACATGGAACAAGTCGAATCTGCAGAATAAGCTTGTGCTGCTCGCGGTAGGGCTTCTCTTTACAGTGATCAATCCGCTGGTGCTTTCCTTTAAGGCATTCAGACAGCTGAAGCTCTCACCGTCCTACAGGAAACCGATCGATTATACCTTCTCGGATGAAGGGATCGGGATCAGACAGGGAGAGCAGGAGTTTACCCTCACCTGGGATATGATAGTGAGGCTTATGCTCACGAAGTCCATGCTGGCGATATATACAAGCCGTGTTCATGCGTTTGTCATACCTGTATCGGAGCTTGGGGATGACAGTGCGAAGATCATCACATCGGTCGTTCAGTTCACCGAGAATTACGGGCCGAGACTGTCGGGGAATCTTAAGGCGTATCGGACCGGAAAAGGGATTAAATAGCCGGCTACGATGACGCTGCGTGAGCACGGGTACGAAAAGTACGCAGGGACGCTCGCGCTCTATTTCACGGCGTAGCCGTTCTAAGCTCGTGAGAGACCTCGCTAAGAACGGACGCCGCTCTATAGCCCTGCTTAACTTTTATACCCGCACTCACTTCGCTGTGTATTGTAAGAATCATAGTGTCATTCTGGCAGTGTATTGAATTTAGGTGTCATTCTGAGCGTAGCGAAGAATCTTAAAGAAAATGGTTGTAGAGAGTAATAACGCAAAAGAAACATTTGAATACGGTAAAAAACTTGGAGAGGAAGCTGCAGGCGGAGAGGTGTTCCTGCTATACGGGGACCTCGGCGTGGGGAAAACGGTGTTCACGCAAGGTTTTGCGGCGGGGCTTGGGATAAGTGAGCCGGTGGTGAGTCCCACATTTACGGTGCTCAAGGAGTATTATGAGGGGCGTTTGCCGCTTTATCATTTTGACTGCTACAGGGTGGAGGACTCCTCGGAGATGGAGGAGATCGGCTTTGATGATAAGCTCGGCGGAGAGGGCGTATGCCTTATAGAGTGGCCGGGGCAGATAGACGATATACTTCCTTCGGATGCTGTTAAGATCATCATAGAGAAGGATTTGGAAAAAGGTTTTGATTACCGCAGGATAACGATGTCTTATCCTGAGCTTTAGCGAAGGATCTTACGGAGGGATCAGATGAAGATACTGGGCATAGACAGCTCCGGAAATGTGGCGGGCGTTGCCATAGTCACGGACGGAGTAACGACAGGAGAATATACGATAAACCATAAGAAGACTCACAGTGAGACACTGCTCCCCATGGTGGATGAGCTGCTCAGGATGACGGAGACGGATCTAAAGTCGATAGACGCGATTGCCTGCGCCTCCGGCCCGGGTTCTTTTACGGGACTCAGGATTGGTGCAGCGACGGTCAAGGGACTTTGCCTGGCAGTCGACAAGCCGGTTGTCGCCGTTCCCACACTGACGGGACTGGCTTACGGCTTAAGCGGAGTGTCAAGCCTTGTGTGCCCCTTGATGGATGCGAGGAGAAACCAGACATATACGGCGCTCTATGATGTGAGCGGTACATTTCCGGAAGCGGTTTTGGAGGACTGTGTGGTCGGGATAGATGAGATCGTCGCGGCGATAAACGAAACAGGCAGGGATGTGATCTTCACAGGTGACGGGTGTCCCGTGTTCGAGAGTACGATCAAGGAACAGGTGAAGGTAGCTATAAGCTTTGCGCCTGCGCATTTGAACAGGCAGAGGGCGGCAGCGGTAGCAGCCTTAGGTGAGCTGATGGCGGCAA
>ONVB01000017.1 GCA_900321145.1 uncultured Eubacteriales bacterium
AAGCTGATGTATGAGACCTACGGCCTTAAGAAGCCTATAGATATAAGGCTTGAGAAGAGGATACCCGTTGAGGCGGGAATGGCGGGCGGAAGCTCGGATGCGGCGGCGGTGTTCCATGCGGTAAATGAACTGTATGGACTGAATGCTCCGGTTGAGAAGCTTATGGAGCTTGGGGTTACCATAGGCTCGGATATCCCGTTCTGCATACTCGGCAAGACAGCTCTGTCCGAGGGAATAGGCGAAAAGCTCACTCCGATCACGCCGCTTGACGACTGCTACATACTGGTGGCCAAGCCACCGCTTTCTCTTAATACAAAGTATATATATACCAATTTAGATCATGACGGGGATATGGATCATCCTGATGTGGACGGCATGGTCGAGGCCATGAACAACCATGATCTAAACGGTATCACAAGACGATTCGGAAATGTCCTCGAGTCCGTGTCCGTGAAGGAGTACAGGGAGATACAGGCTATCAAGGCGACTATGGTCGTATGCCACAGCAAGGGGGCACTTATGACCGGCAGCGGCCCGACCGTGTTCGGTATCTTCGAGAAAGAGGAGCACGCAAAGCAGGCATATGCCTCGATAGAAAAGCAGGGGATAGCGGAAAATATATATATAACCCATCCCGTATCAAATTAGAAAGATTCTTCGGGCTTGCGAAGCAACAGGAAGGATCTTATTAAGGGAAAATATATGAAATTACTGATAAATCCAGATGAATATCTACCGCTTCGCGAGGTTGTGTTCAACACCCTGCGAAAGGCGATCATAGAAGGAGAGCTTGATCCGGGCGAGAGACTGATGGAGATCACTCTTGCGAACAAGCTCGGTGTGAGCCGTACTCCGGTCCGAGAGGCTATACGGATGCTTGAACTCGAGGGACTGGTTGTCATGCTTCCGAGGAAGGGAGCACAGGTGGCGGACATAACCGTCAAAGATCTGACTGACGCTTTAGAGGTCAGGATGGCGATCGAGGAGCTCTCGGTGAAGCTTGCAACCAAGCGCCTGGATGAGGAGGCAAAGCGTGAGATAGCGGATACGAACCTTAGATTTAAAGAAGCGATCAACTCCAAGCTTGTCCCCGCTATCGTGGACTGTGATATAGCATTTCATAACAGTATATATAAAGCCTCGAAGAACCCGAAGCTCATAACCCTCGCGCAGAACCTGCGCGAGCAGGTTTACCGCTACCGTGTTGAGTATGTGAAGGACTTCTCGTACCACGACTACCTTGTGCGTGAGCATGACGAGATAACCCGGGCCATTTTTAACGGTGATGCCGAAACAGCGGTGCGCGTAATGAACGAGCATATATATAATCAGGAACAGATAGTGATCCGAAACCTTACTACGGGAAGCATGTAAAGAAAGATTCTTCGGGCTTGCGAAGCAACAGGAAGCGAAGGATCTTAACATTTACAGAAAACTTGCAGAAATAAAGCATATGTGTTATTATACGGCGTTAGTGCGGAGGTGATATCCTATGGCAGGCATTAAGAAAGCCAAGACTGCGAAAAAAGCAAAAGAGCCAAAGAAGGCTTTAAAGGAGAAGCCTTCAAGGGAGATAAAGAAGCTTGCAAGGGCAGCGAAGAAGGCTGACAGGGTGCTCAAGAAGCGCATCGACAGGAAGCTGGGAATAGCTGCCGTATTATTATGTCTTCTTTTATCTATACTCGATGTGATAGACGGCCGTTTGGACGGCAAGATAGAACTTGCAAAGAAAGAAAAATAAAAAATCCATAAATAAATGAAAGGAAAACGTATATCATGAAGGGATTTGAAGCATTACTTGAGACAGTGAAGAATTGCAGCATGAAGAAGCTTGCTGTAGCGGTAGCACAGGATGACGCTGTGCTCGGAGCGGTTAAGGAGGCTAAGAAGCGCGGTATAGCCGATGCCGTTTTAGTCGGTGACGCTGACAAGATCAACGAGATCGCCAGGGAGATGGGCGAGGATATATCCGAGTTCGAGATAATCGACGTTAAGGATAACTATGAGGCAGCGCTTACAGCAGTAAAGCTTGTACATGACGGCAAGGCTGATATGTATATGAAGGGTGTCATCGATACCAAGGGCTTCCTTAAGAGCGTGCTCGACAAAGAGGTTGGTCTTCGTACAGGAAAGCCGCTTTCTCATGTATGCCTTTTTGAGATAGAGGGATATGACAAGATATTCTTCTTAACAGACGTTGCATTTATTCCTTATCCGACACTTGAGGATAAGGTCGGTATCATCAACAACACCGTTGAGATAGCTCACGCCTGCGGCATTGAGTGCCCGAAGGTTGCTCCGCTTGCGGCAGTTGAGGTTGTCAACCCGAAGATGCCTGCTACTGTTGAGGCAGCAGAGCTTACGAAGATGAACGAGGAAGGCAAGATAACAGGATGTATCGTGGACGGTCCGCTTTCCATGGACCTTGCTATCGACCCCGAGGCAGCAAGACATAAGGGTGCTACAGACAGAAAGATCGTCGGTGATGCCGATATCCTTCTCTTCCCGGATATCCATGCCGGAAACCTTGTATATAAGACACTTGTTCACACAGCTAAGGTTAAGAACGGAAATGTACTGACAGGAACCAAGGCTCCGGTCATCCTCACCTCAAGATCGGATGACATGGAGACCAAGATCAATTCTATCGCAGTAGCTGCTATAGTTGCCGAGAAGCTCAAGGGCTGATCTTAAGCTTAATATCGAACATCAAATATTCACAGGAGGAACAAAGATATGTCATACAAATCACTTATTATAAATCCGGGTTCGACATCAACCAAGCTTGGCGTATTCGAGGATGAGACACTTCTCTTCGAGGAGACTTTAAGACACTCGACAGACGAGCTTAAGGTATTTGATACAGTTGTAGCACAGAAGGACTTCCGTAAGAAGATGATCACCGATATGCTTTCTTCAAAGGGCTTTGATATAAAGAGCCTTGATGTGATAGTAGGAAGGGGCGGACTCTTAAAGCCTATCCCGGGCGGTACTTATGCTATAACCGATGAGCTTATAAAGGATCTTACGGAGTGCAAGAGAGGCGAGCATGCTTCCAACCTGGGAGGACTTCTCGCAAAGGAGATAGCCGATGAGCTCGGTGTACCTTCATTTATAGTAGATCCCGTCGTAGTAGACGAGCTCGATGATGTGGCAAGACTTTCGGGACATCCCGAGCTTCCGAGAACCAGTATTTTCCATGCATTAAACCAGAAGGCTGTTGCAAAGCGCTATGCCAAGGAGGTCGGCAAGCCTTATGAGGAATTAAGACTTATCGTGGTTCATATGGGCGGAGGTGTATCCGTAGGTGCTCACAGGGACGGCAAGGTAGTTGATGTGTTCAATGCATTAAACGGCGACGGTGCATTTTCACCGGAGAGAGTCGGCGGTGTACCGAACGGAGAGCTTGTGAAGCTTTGCTATTCGGGCAAGTATACAGAGGCCGAGATGGTTAAGCAGCTTGTGGGCAAGGGCGGCTACAACGCTTATCTTGGCACAAATGATGCAAGAGACGTGGAGGATCTTGCATTTAACAAAAATGATGAGAAGGCCAAGCTTGTGCTTGATGCCTTTATATATCAGGTAGCAAAGGATATCGGTGCGATGTCCGCAGTACTTGAGGGTAAGGTTGATCAGATCATCATGACAGGCGGAATCGCTTACTCCAAGTACACTACCGGAGAACTTATCAAGAAGGTAGGCTTTATATCCGGCGTGACGGTTTATGCCGGTGAGGATGAGCTTCTTGCTTTAGCTCAGGGTGCGCTCCGCGTACTCAATAAGGAAGAGGAAGCAAAGGTCTACTAAGGTAGAAATCTAAGGAGGAACACAATGGATAACAATTTCGGAAACGGAAATGAAGGCAGCAGCTTCAGCGGAGGTTTAAAGCTTGCAGGTGAGCCTCAGGTTCAGCCGGAACAGCCGATACAGCCTGAGCAGCCCGTACAGCCGCAACCGGTGCAGCCGGAGCAGATGTTCAGACCGCAGGGACAGCCTGAGCAGCCGTTCCAGCCGCAGGGACAGTCCGAGCAGGCTCAGCCGAGCGCAGGAGGATTTACACTTGCGCCGCAGGAGCCGGTTTATAGTGCTCAGCCGGGAGCGGGTGCACAGCCCGGTATGAATGCACAGCCGGGATTCGGCGGTCAGCCCGGCATGAATGCACAGCCGGGATTCGGCGGTCAGCCCGGTATGAACGGTCAGCCGGGATTCGGTGGTCAGCAGATATATGGCGGCGTTAACCCGGGGCTGGGTGGAGGACCTACACCGCCCAAGAAGAGTAAGAAGGGACTTATAATCGGTTTGTCTGTCGCTGCCGTAGCGATAGCAGCCATAGTATGCTTCTGTATCTTCCTTCTTCCGAAGCTTCTCAATCCGAGGAAGAAGATTGAGGCAGCATTAAAGGAGACATTAAACCACGGCGCTCAGATCACTGCTCTTGAGGATCAGATAGGATCGGGCGATGTGGTCAAGAAGCTTCTTAAAGACGGCGGAACGATAGACACCAAGTTCAATATAGACAGCATCGCAGGTCAGAATGTCGGAGCGGGTATAGCCTTTGATTTTACGAGGGATAATGCGGCAAAGAAGCTTTCTGCCGATGTCGGCGTAAACTATGGTGACAAATCGCTTCTTACGGTAGCTGTAAAAGCAGATGCGGACAAGCTCTATGTCTCGATCCCCGAGCTCATAGACGGTTCATTTACATTACCTACACAGAATATCCTTCAGGCGCTTTCGAATTCACCGCTTGCCGAGGGACTTAACCTGAATCTGAGTGCGCTCCCTCCGATAAACATCGATCTCTATCAGTCGATAGAGCTTGGTGATGCAGAGAATATGCTCTTTGAAAATGAGCTTTGGGACAAGGCAAGCTTCAAGTCAAAGGGAAGCAAGAGCATAAGTGTCAACGGTACTGAAGTCAAGGCTAAGATGTATGAGGTTACCATAGCCGAGGCGGATATCGAAGAAGCTGTTTCAAGTGCTATCGAAACAGCTATGGGTACACTTATGAATAATCCCGCTGTTGCGTCACTTTTCGGCGTGGACAGCTCACAGATGTCAATGGTGATCAGCCAGGTTAAGGCGATGGTACCGACCATTATCGGCGGTGATATAGTATTTAACGTATATGTAAAGGACGGCAGTGCCATAAAGATAGAGACCAAGGGTTCATGGAACATCTTTGGGGCCGCTCTTGATTACAATTTCTTCATGGATGACATGGACAACCATACATTCTTCAGCGCTACCCTGGGAGCTGCCGGACAGAACATAACACTTACAAGTGATTCGGTTGCAACGGCAGACAGTTTGAAGACCAAGGTTAATCTTGGTGCCGCAGGCCAGTCTATCGAAGCGAATGTTGATGTTAAGGTCAGCGGAAGCAACATAGACGGAACCGCCTCCATAGGTGCCGGCGGACAGTCTATCGATGCCGCATTCAAGGGCACTGTAAAGGATGCGTCAAAGGGTGATAAGTTCACACTTGAGTTTTCTGACCTTACGGTAACAGCTTCGGGCCAGGAAGTACTGAAGATGAGTGGCTATGTGACTATGGATGCCACAAACAAGAATGTCGGAACTGTAGATGCTTCGGCTAAGCAGTATGACATAACATCCATGGGAGAGGAAGACTTCAAAAATATAGTTGAAGACAACAAGGATAAGATTCAGGAGTGGACTAAGGATCTTCAGGGTATGTTCGGCGGCCTGGGCGGCATAACTAACCCGGGTGATTTTGACGGAGATGATATTTTCCCCGGCGGTCTTGATGATGACGGCAAGGAGCCGGGTGAGGATGTTGATGTTGAAGAGGTAGATCCGGAAGACCTGAATGAGGAGATAGCTCCTGAGGACATGGTAGTCGGCTCGGAAGACGGCAAGGTTACCGTTCAGGTAAACGGCCCCGGTGAGGGTTGGGAGTGCTTCTATGCAGGCGGCATGGTAAGCTTCATGGATGCTGACGGTAATGACATCAACTACACCCTTGAGTCGGGAGATGATGTAAAGAAGATCCTTGACGAGAGAGTGCTTCTCGATGGTGAGGAGGCTTCGGAGTTCGAGGATTCCAAGGTTGACAGCTGTCTGGAGAAGGAAATCGACGGTAAAAAGGTTATCTACTCCGTCGGTGCTTATAAGGCTAAGCCGGATTCAAGCTTCGGCGATACAACCATAACCATACTTGCAGCAGTTGTTGAGGTGGGTGACGGTCAGTACCTTATGGCAAGCACCACCACATGGAGTGAGGACGGACTTAAGATAGACGATATCCTCAATGCGTTAAAGAGCTCATGCTACACGGTTAAGTAACCTGGGATTTTCAAAAGAGGAAAGCAGATGGGTGCAAACCTTACAGTAAGACATGTAAATATAGGCAGCGGACGACCGAAGGTATGTGTACCTTTGGTCGGGCGCACCGCCGAAGAGATAATAAGTCAGGCTGACCAAATCAGGTCAGCCTTGTCTTTAGGAACGGTTATAGATATTGCGGAGCTTAGGATTGACTTCTTCGAAGGCATAAGCGACTTAAGCGGTGTGATCGAGCTTCTGAATGATGTGAAATACATTCTTTCCGAAGATATCCTGCTCCTCTTTACGCTAAGGAGCGAGAGAGAGGGCGGTGAAAAGCTTCC
>ONVB01000040.1 GCA_900321145.1 uncultured Eubacteriales bacterium
CGGTGGCAGAGGCGCTTCATCACGCGGGCTTTTCCCACGGCGTGCATGTAAATATCGAGTGGATCGACTCAGAGGAGATAGACGAGACGAACCTTGAGGCAAAGCTTGCGAAGGCGGACGGTATACTTGTTCCGGGAGGCTTCGGAGACAGAGGAACCGAGGGCATGATACTCGCTGCTGAGTACGCAAGGACAAAGAAGGTGCCGTATCTCGGGATCTGCCTCGGCATGCAGATAGCGGTGATCGAGTATGCAAGGCATGCGGCAGGCATAGAGGATGCATGCTCGGGTGAGTTCAGGGACGCCACAGAGCATAAGGTCATAGACTTTATGCCGGGACAGTCTAATGAGATAGACAAAGGCGGCACTTTAAGGCTCGGAAGCTATCCGTGCTGCGTGCAGGAGGGTACCCTGATGGAGAGGTGCTACGGTCCGGGAACCATACATGAGCGCCACCGTCACAGATATGAGTTCAACAATGATTACAGGGAAATACTTACAGGTGCGGGACTTGTCATATCCGGCGTTTCACCGGATAATAAGCTGGTTGAGACTGTAGAGATAAAGGAGCATCCTTTCTATCTCGGAGTGCAGTTCCATCCTGAATTCAAGTCCAGACCGAACAGAACTCATCCGGTGTTCTCCGCCTTTGTGGAGGCAGCGGGAGAGAACAGCAGGTGTAATTCTGAGCGAAGCGAAGAATCTTTAACGAGCTGACGCCGACAGGACGAGGACTTGCGAAGCACAGAATCTTGATAATATGGAGGTACAGTATGCAATACGACAGAAAGCTGATCCTTGAAGACGGAAGCGAGTATTTCGGCACGGGATTCGGCGGAAGCGAAGACAAGGTGTGTGAGATAGTGTTCAACACATCCATGACAGGATACCAGGAGATAGTCTCCGATCCCTCCTATACCGACCAGGCGGTTGTTATGTCCTATCCGTTGATCGGCAACTACGGAATATGCGATGAGGATTTCGAGAGCAGGCTTATCTCGCCTGATGCTCTGATCGTCAGAGAAGTGAACGAAAATCCGTCAAACTTCAGATTTACAAGAACCCTCTCGGAGCTTCTCGAGGAGGCTCATGTGCCGGGAATATGCGGCGTGGATACCAGGAAGCTTGTAAGGAGCATAAGGGATATAGGTGCAAGGCGGGTGCTTATCACAAGCGCGGATACTACGCTTGAGGAAGGCTTGGAGATTATCAGGAATACTCCTGTTCCTCATGACGCGGTAAAGAGAGTGAGCTGCACCAAGAAATGGTACAGCAGAACCTCAAATCCGAAGTATCAGGTGGTTGCCGTGGACTGCGGTATGAAGTCAAATATCGTGCGCATGCTGAACAAGAATAAATGTAACGTGACCATAGTGCCCTACAACACCTCATGTGAGGAAATCCTCGCTTTAAAGCCGGACGGAGTCTTCGTCTCAAACGGCCCCGGGGATCCGACGGATGTTCCTGAGGTGATTGAAACCTTAAGGAAGCTCAAGGGAAGAGTGCCTATATTCGGTATATGCTTAGGACACCAGCTTCTTTCGCTTGCCTACGGTGCCAAAACCTATAAGTTGAAATTCGGCCACAGGGGCGGCAATCATCCGGTAAAGGATGTGAGGACGGGCAGGATAGAGATCACCAGCCAGAATCACAGCTATGCGGTGGATGAGAATACCATAGCCGGAACGGGGCTTATCGTATCGCACGTAAATGTACTCGACAATACGGTTGAGGGTGTGGAGAGTATGGAGGACAGAGCATTTTCGGTACAGTTCCATCCGGAGAGTGCTCCCGGCCCCATGGACAGCATGGCGCTGTTTGAACATTTCACCGAGCTTATAAGGGGGGCGCGATAATGCCGAAGAGAACAGACTTAAAGAAAATACTTGTGATAGGATCGGGACCTATAGTCATAGGACAGGCTGCAGAGTTTGACTATGCGGGAACCCAGGCCTGCCTTGCCTTGAAGGAGGAGGGCTACGAGGTTATCCTTGCGAACTCAAACCCCGCAACGATCATGACGGATAATTCCATAGCGGACAAGGTATATATGGAGCCTTTGACCTTAGAGTACTTAGCAAGGATATGTCGTTACGAGAGACCGGACGCCATAGTTCCGGGCATAGGAGGCCAGACCGGACTCAATCTCTCCCTCCAGCTTGCGGACAAGGGAGTGCTCAGGGAGTGCGAGATAGAGCTTCTCGGCACGGATGAAAAGAGTATAAAGACCGCTGAGGACAGGGAGCTTTTCAAGGAACTGTGCGAGAGCCTGGGCGAACCGGTTGTTCCGTCCGAGATAGCGGTGAGCGTTGAGGAAGGACTTGCCGCGGCGGAAAAGATCGGTTATCCGGTCATCCTAAGACCTGCCTTTACCCTGGGCGGTACAGGCGGCGGCTTTGCGGACAGCGAGGAGGAGATGCGGGAGAGGATGAAGACCGCGCTTGCCCTCTCGCCAGTGCATCAGGTCCTGGTTGAAAAGAGCATAAAGGGATATAAGGAGATAGAGTATGAGGTGATCCGTGATGCAAATGACACGGCTATCACCGTATGTAATATGGAGAACTTAGACCCTGTCGGCATACATACAGGCGACTCCATAGTTGTGGCACCGAGCCAGACACTTACCAACAGGGAGTATCAGATGCTCAGGAGCAGCGCATTAAAGATAATCCGCGCTCTTAAGGTGGAGGGCGGCTGTAATGTACAGTTTGCGCTCGATCCCGAGTCCTTCCACTACTATGTGATTGAGGTCAACCCGAGAGTATCGAGGTCATCGGCTCTTGCCTCAAAGGCGAGCGGTTATCCCATAGCGAGGGTTTCGGCAAAGATTGCCGTGGGCATGAACTTAGATGAGATAAAGCTCGCAAATACCCCCGCGTGCTTTGAACCCGCGCTTGACTATGTGGTCACGAAGATGCCGCGCTTCCCGTTTGACAAATTCACTCAGGCCGACAATGTGCTCTCGACTCAGATGAAGGCAACCGGCGAGACCATGAGCGTGGGACGTACATTTGAGGAAAGCCTGCTTAAGGCTATCCGTTCCTTAGAGGACGGAAAGAACCATATACATTTGTCGAAGTTCGATGTGAACAACCTCTCGGACAAGGAGGCTCCTCAGAACAGGGAGGAGGCTAAGGAAAAGCTGCTTGAATACATAAAGGACGGCACGGACGACCGAATCTATGCGTTGTCCGAACTGCTGTGGCTCGGCGAGGACCTGCATACCATATACAATGTGACCAAGATAGATATGTTCTTCCTGGACAAGATCAAGAACATAGTAGATTTCGAGAAACGCCTTGAGAATGCAGGGGCCGAACCCGACAAGGATACTCTGTACGAGGCAAAGCGTATGGGCTTTTCGGACTCTTATATCGCCGAGCTTACCGGCCGGACAGAGGATGAGGTCCGCGCGATGAGGCTTGAGTATGGCATCCGTCCGGTCTATAAGATGATCGATACCTGTGCCAGTGAGTTCGACAGCTATGTACCATATTTCTACTCGACTTATGAGGACGAAAATGAATCTGTTGTGAGTGAGGGCACCGAGAAGATCGTCGTTCTCGGGTCGGGCCCCATACGTATAGGGCAGGGTGTGGAGTTTGACTACTCGACGGTTCACGCGGTAAGGACCATACACGAGCTTGGGTACGAGGCCATAGTCATTAACAACAACCCGGAGACTGTTTCGACCGATTATACCACAGCGGACAAGCTGTACTTCGAGCCGCTTACGGTGGAGGATATATTGAATATCATAGAGCTTGAACAGCCGGTCGGTGTGATCGCCACTCTCGGAGGACAGACTGCTGTCAACCTCGCGGAGCCTCTTGCAAAGCGCGGAGTGAAGATAATCGGAACCGGCCCCGAGGCTATATTCAGGGCGGAGGACAGAGATGCCTTCGAGCATCTTATCAAGTCGCTTGACATACCTCAGCCTAAGGGTGAGGCAGTAACGAACATAGAAGACGGAGTGCGCGCCGCGGAGCAGATAGGCTATCCGGTGCTTGTAAGACCGTCGTTTGTGCTTGGCGGACGTGCCATGGAGATCGTGGCAAATGAGGAGATGCTCAGACACTACCTTAAGACCGCTGTTGAGGTGGACGAGGACAGACCTGTCCTTGTAGACAAGTATATAGTCGGCAAGGAGGTTGAGGTAGATGCAGTGTGCGACGGAACGAGCGTATTTCTTCCGGGCATCATGGAGCTTGTAGAGAGGACCGGAGTGCATTCGGGCGACAGCACAAGCGTATATCCTCCGTATTCCATTACTGAAAAGGTCAAGGAAACCATATGGGAGTACACCAGAAAGCTTGGCGTGGGCATCGGCATAGTCGGTCTCTATAACATCCAGTTCATAGTAGATAAGAACGAAAATGTATATATAATCGAGGTGAACCCGAGAGCTTCAAGAAGCGTTCCTTTCCTGTCGAAGTCCACGGGAGTCTCGCTGGTGGATATAGCCACCAAGGTCATGCTCGGTGAGAGCTTAAAGAGCCAGGGCTATGCGGATATGATACTTCCGGAGAAGAAGTTCTGGTATGTTAAGGCGCCGGCCTTCTCATTTGCGAAGCTGTACGGAATGGATGCATATCTCTCGCCCGAGATGAAATCCACAGGAGAGGCGATCGGCTACGACAAGAGCTTAAAGCGTGCCTTGTATAAGGCTCTTCAGGCGTCGGGTGTCAAGATGAAACAGTACGGAACCGTGATGGTCACCCTTGCCGACGAGGACAAGGAG
This sequence comes from uncultured Eubacteriales bacterium, assembly GCA_900321145.1. Lineage (GTDB taxonomy): Bacteria > Bacillota > Clostridia > Lachnospirales > Lachnospiraceae > Coprococcus_C. The sequence goes on from ONVB01000040.1 coordinate 4,741, forward strand.
GAGGCGCTTCCGCTGGTCAAGAGGTTCTATGAGCTTGGCTTTAACATAGAGGCAACCGTCGGAACGGGCCAGTTCTTAAAGGAGCACGGAATAAAGACACGTATCAGAGGCAATCTTACGGACAGAAGCGAAGAGGTCTTAAAGTCCATAAGAGCCGGTTATGTAAGCTATATAATCAACACACGAGCCATCCTCTCGGGAATTCATTACGGGGACGGAGTGGAGATCAGAAGATGCGCCATCATGAACGGTGTGACTATGTTTACTTCGCTTGACACGGTACGCATAGTGCTGGATGTGCTCGAGGATATCACACCGCGGATAAGTGTAATATAAAAGATTCTTCGGGTTGCGCCCTCAGAATGACACGGTGCGTGTCATGTCTTACGCGAAGCGGTGTCATACTGAGCGAAGCGGTGTCATCCTGAGCGAAGCGAAGGATCTTAAAAAAGGAGGAACCATGGAATACACAGCAGATGAAGTAATGAGATTTATAGAGGAAGAGGATGTGAAGTTCATCCGTCTTGCCTTTCGTGATGCCTTTGGAGTGCAGAAGAACATTTCCGTTATGCCGAGAGAGGTTATAAAGGCGTTTCAGGACGGAGCTACCATAAATGTAAGAGGGATAGCCGGATTTGAGGATTGTCCCTATGCATCTCTTTATCTGAAGCCGGATCCGAATACCATGGCCATACTGCCGTGGAGACCGGACAGCGGAAGAGTTCTCCGCATGTTCTGCGATCTGCTTACGCCGGAGGGCAAGCCATATGTGTCAGACACCCGGGCCATACTTAAGAATGCGATAGCAAAGGCAGAGGAAAAGGGCATAGAGTTCCGCTTCGGAACGGAGAATGAGTTTTATCTCTTCACAAAGGATGAGGATGGAAGACCGACCAGACAGCCCTACGATGAGGCGGGCTACATGGATATAGCTCCGCTTGACAAGTGCGAAAATGTGAGAAGAGAGATAACACTTACCATAGAGAGCATGGGACTTACACCCGAGCGCTCGCATCATGAGCGCGGTCCGGGACAAAACGAGATAGACTTTCATTACGGCAAACCTCTTAAGGCGGCCGACCAGATGACCACCTTTAAGATGGTAGTCAGCACCATAGCGGACCGATACGGCCTTGTCGCCGACTTTTCACCCATGCCGCTTGCGGACAAGCCCGGAAACGGATATCATATCAATATCTATGCGGTGAACGATAAGGGCGAGGATGTGGTGAAGTATGCGGCAGCAGGTATCATGGAGCATATCAGTGACATGACCATATTCTTGAATTCAACCGATGCTTCTTATGCCAGACTCGGCAACAGTACTGCGCCCGACAGGGTGAACTGGGCGAGTGCCGACGAATCGGAGCTGATGTTTATAGACACCTACAAGGGGAAGACCAGGGTTGAATTAAGGTCCCCGGATGCGTCGAGCAATCCGTACCTGGTCTATGCACTGCTCATCTACGCAGGTCTTTCGGGCATAGAGAGAAAGCTTGAGCTGCCAGAGGAGCAGACCGAGAGCGCGGCTTCCCTGCCGGGGTCGAAGAAGGAGGCGGGCAAGCTTGCCAAGGCCAGCGATTTTGTCAAGAGTATCCTGCCGGAAGAGTTGATCAAAGCCTATACCAAAGCGTGAGGACTGCTGTATGCCTAAGATGAAAAATGCACTCGATTCGGTGCTTATAGTTACCGCCTCCGACAAGTTCTCTGTGATCGCGAAAAAGTCGCTGGTGGGTTTTATAACCATAGATATAAAGAAGAGCGTGGCTCCTGCCAGGCGTGCGCTGCTTGAAAAAAGCTATGACCTGGTACTGATCAATCTTCCTCTTCCCGACGAACCGGGAGAGAGCTTTGCTTTAGATGCTGCCGATCACAGCAACGCCTCCGTTATGCTCGTGGTTCCGCAGGATATATGCGAGGATGTGCTCGAGCATGTGACCGACAGGGGGATATTTGTGCTTCCGAAGCCGGCGCCGAGCGGCCGGTTGGACAAGGCGATAAGGTTCCTGATCGCCACCCAAAACCGCATGCACAAGCTCGAGACAAAGACTCTTTCCGTGGAAGAGAAGATGGAGGAGATACGGCTGGTAAGCCGGGCCAAGCTTCTGTTGGTCGAGAAAAAGAATATGACGGAGGATGAGGCTCAC
>ONVB01000112.1 GCA_900321145.1 uncultured Eubacteriales bacterium
ACAAGGAACATGGCCGCATATATACATATCATCATAGAAGGATTGTTGAAAGCAAGGATCTTCTCGGCCATGGTAAAATCCTTTCTCACTTCCTCCGAGGCCTGCCCGAACTTTTCTTTCTCGTAACCCTCTCTGACAAACGACTTTACTACCCTTATGCCCGCCACATTTTCCTGAACTGAGTTGTTCAAGGCATCATACTTCTTGAATATCCTTTTGAATATGGGATGCACTATAAAAAATATACCGAATAAAGCCGCGGCGAGTACCGGCAGTATCGCAAGGAAGATCATGGACATCTTCACATTGATCATAAGGCTCATGGTCACCGAGAAAATAAGCATCAGCGGAGTCCTCACCGCACCTCTTATGATCATCTGGTAAGCATTCTGTACATTTGACACATCTGTCGTAAGCCTCGTAACCAGCGAAGATGTGGAGAACCTGTCTATATCGGCAAAGGCATAGTCCTGAACCTTGTAATAAAGGTCCTTCCTCAGGTTCTTGGCAAAGCCGCATGAGGCCGTCGCAGCGGTAATACCGGCTAAAGCTCCGAACATGAGCGAAAGCATGGCGAGCGCTATCAGCAGTGCGCCGTACTTAAGGATAAAAGGCATGCCTCCGTCATCCATACCGTCTATCAGCTTGGCCATAACAAAAGGAAGAAGGCACTCCATGACCACCTCTCCGGCTATCAAAACCGGAGTGATCACGGAGTCCTTCTTATATTCCCGTATACTTTTTGCAAGTGTCTTTATCAAACTGTCTCACTCTCCCTGTCTTTAAGGAATACCTCAAATTCGGCCGGAGGCACAGGCTTTGAAAAATAATATCCCTGTATTATGCTGCAGCCAACCTGTTTTAGAAGCTTTAGCTGTTCTTCCTCCTCCACTCCCTCGGCGATAACCGGCACGGAAAGGAAATCCGCTATACCCATTATAAGCTGGACTAATCTTAAGCTCTTGGCATCCTTATTTACATTTTTTACAAACTGCATATCAAGCTTTAACGCATCCACCGGAAGCACCGAGAGCATGTTCAGCGACGAGTATCCCGTGCCGAAGTCATCCATCTCCACAAGGAAGCCCTTGCTTCTTAAGCTTGCCACCACATCGATAAGCTGCTTTGCGTTCTCCGCGTAAGCAGACTCTGTTATCTCAAGCAAAAGCTCGCCCGACGAAAGACCGTTTTCCTCAACGAGCGAAACAAGCCTGTCCTCAAGCCTGTCGTCATATATATCCATGCGCGAAACATTTACCGAGACAGGGACTGTCACGCCGTACCTGTCCTTCCATTCTCTTATCTGTCTCGCTGCCTCCGCCCATACAAAATGGTCAAGCAGCTGAATAAGGCCGTTTTGTTCAAAGAGCGGAACAAACTCTCCGGGCGGAAGCATGCCAAGCTCGGGATGCTTCCATCTTATCAGAGCCTCCGCACTCTTAAGAACGGGCCTGTCACCCTCTATGCTGTATTTCGGCTGATAATAGACTACAAGCTCTCCGTTTCCTATGCCCCTTTGAACATCGCTTATAAGCCGTTGCGAAAGAAGCGCCTTATCATGAGCCTCGTTGTCATATACGGCTATGCGCTTGGTGAAGTCACCCTTTATGCTGTCGCTTGCTCTCTTTGCACGCACAAATCGCTGTTCAAAATCCATATTTCTGTCTACATTTAAGTATACACCGAAGCGCACCCTTATCCTCTGCGTATCCGTCAGGTCCGCAAGTCCATCTATGATATGCTTTCTTAGCGGCTCGTAGTCGTCAAGGTGCGTACAGTAGATGTAGAACATGTCCCTGTCATATCTGCAGGCATATCCGTCTACCATAGTAGACAAAAGCTCCCTTAACAGATCTGATATCCTTATAAGGACCTTATCACCGAAGCTTCTTCCGTAAAGGTCATTGATCAGATGGAAATTATCTATATCAAGGGATACTGCATCCATACTCCAGTCAGGATAATACTGGTCGAGCTGGACTGCATACTCATGGAAAAACTGCCTGGTATAAAGACCGGTCAGCTCATCCCGCTCGGTAGCCGTGATTATATCTCTGTCCTCGGCAAGCTCCACGATCCTCTTTATCCTTGCAAGTATGACCTCCGGCGCATCATAAGGCTTCTTTATAAAGTCCGACGCGCCTATATTCAAACTCCTTACTTCAGCCGTCTCATCCGATGTCATGACTATGACCGGGATCTTCTTTAATTCGGGATCGTTCTGTTTTATATCAAGGAACTCAAAGCCGTCCATGACAGGCATCATCAGGTCGAGAAGGACGATAGATATGCCGTCATTCTTCTTAAGGATATCAAGCGCTTCCCTGCCGTTCTCCGCATAAAGAACATCATACGCGTTATTCAGCATAAAACCGAGCATCTCTCTGTTGATATACTCATCCTCAACTATCAGAACTCTCTTTTTTATCTGCTTCTGATATCTTTCTTTTCTGTCCATCTTAAAAAATCCCCCATACTCTAAGCAGCATCTTTAAGAAGCCTGCTGCTCAATATCCTGTTTGCAAAATCTTTCGCTGTCTCGTTCTTTTCACGACGCACCGTCTCTATCTGCGGTGTGTATCCCGCCTCGGAGGTTTCAGCCGCCTCGGTTATCGTCATCACAGCCATTTTGACTGCCGAATCCCTGAACGACTCACCGAGAATAAGAAAGCAATCCCTGTCAAGCAGAAATACATTGCTGTCGGAAGGCCTTATTTCGTTGAGGAGATCAGCCATATCCTTTCCTTTGTCCTCTGCCTTTATCAAAATCCCGTTTCCGCCCACATAGTTGTTCGCGTCACGGTAGCTGCTTACAACATCCAGGAAAGCCCTGTTATAAAATCCCGTCTCCCTGTCTATATACTTATATCTTTTCTTTACCGTCTCACAGGTGAGCACAACACCGATCACCATAAGTGATACATCAAACCGTCTGACCAGGCATCCGAGCACGAACGGGATTATAAATGCCCTAAGTCTTATAAACCCGGGTTCGTTATGCTCTTTTCCGTAGCTTGCCGACAAGTACACGGCAACCAAAATATAAAAGAGCTCTATCGCCGTCTTTATATACTGCGTGGCAAAAAATAAGCTGCGCATTATCTCGTTTTCTTCACCGCTCGTATATATATACAGATTCTGAAATATATTGACAATGACGATGACGAATACGGGAACCGCGGAAAACTTATATCTTCTTTTGATATGATCCACGCTGTGGTACAGACTGTAATCCACAAATATAAGCCACTGCAGAACTGCCATCATATAAAGCATATCTATGATAGGAGGCGCAAGTACATATATGGTCACGAAATACCTTCCGAATATGGAATACTGATTTCTGTAGAGAATCTCAATGATGAGTGCCACAAACAAAAGCAGGCATTCGCCCAGCATCACCTTGTCCTCGATATTCTTTCGTTTTCTGAAACCGGGATTTAATATGACAAAAAAGATCAGTCCGGCAAGCGCGACATAAAGCATGATCCCCGACACTCTGCGCAGAAAATCCTCTATCTCCCTAAAATCGCCGCCCATATCGTATTCGGCCATCAGGCAAAACAAAAACTTAAATATATCCACCATGACTTAATACCTCACTGTAACGATCATATCAATAAGCATAAAAAATCACAAATATTATATCAGAACACACTGCATATGTCACTTAAAATACTGTCAAATAACAAAAAAATCGCCATTGAGGCGATTTCTTTGTTTGGAGCAGTCGATAGGGGAATCGAACCCCTGTTTTCGCCGTGAGAGGGCGACGTCTTAACCGCTTGACCAATCGACCATATTTAACTGCTTGTCTTTGCGACTTGCCTACTATAACACAGGCAAGTCACAAATGCAAGCATTTTTTTTGTTTTATTCAAAAAAGTTTTCGAAACAGTTTTTATCCGGCGGCCAACCGTCAAACATCAACTATTACTTTACCGCCTTCTTTGCCGCCTTGGCTTCAAGAGCCTTGTCCGTAGGTCTTACAAGTACAAGACAGAGTACCAAAGCTACCGCATAAAGTGCTATAGTGAAGAAAAGCACATTCTGATAACCCACAGGGTTCATCTTGATTCCGTCATGCTCTATCCACTCACCCGAGTTATTCACGATAAGTGTCGCAACCTGATTACCGGTAAGTCCGGCAAATGCCCATGCGGAAAGTGTGATACCGTGGATAGCGCTTATCGAGCCCATGCCATAGTGGTCTGACAGCAGAGTCGGTACATTTGAGAAACCGCCGCCGTAACCTGCGTTTACGAAGAAGATAAGTGTAAGTACAAGTATGATCAGGAGCGTATTGCCCTCTCCGTTCTTGATACCCTGTGTAAGTATTACAAGTCCCGTAAATGCTATGGACAGGATAAATATAAGCTTGTATACGGTATTTCTGTCCTTCATGGTATCAGCCCATGCAGAGAAGCCGAGACGTCCGCCTGCGTTGAATACAGCGGATACGGTCGAGATTATGCCGGCTGAAGCGGCAAGACCGATACACTTTACTATCATCTTCTCCTGAGAGATAAGAGCAAGACCGCAGGTGATGTTGATGTAGAACATAACCCAGATACCGATATAGTTGCCGATAGGCTTTGTCTTTAAAACCGAGATTATGCTCGGCTTCTCACCCTTGCCCTGAGGCTCATGCCAGCCTGCAGGCTTGGCAAGAAGGAGATGTCCCACGAACATCATCACGAAGTATACTCCGGCAAGTATCCAGAACATCTTATATATGGCACCGTCGCCCAGGTTATCCTGCATCCACTCCATGATAGGGCTTGCGATAGCCTTGGCAGCACCAAAGCCCGCAACCGCAAGACCGGTTGCAAGTCCCTTTCTGTCCTGGAACCAGAGCATCAGAGTCTTGACCGGAGAGAGATATCCCGTTCCGAGACCAATACCCATGATAAAACCGTAAGAGAGATATATACCTATAAGTGACACATAGCTTCCCTGATGCTCACCTCCATAGTAGATGAAGAAGCCGGTCAAAGCCATACCTGACGCAAAACAGATGGTAGCGATAAGAGATGACTTGTGGATATCCTTCTCAACCACATTTCCGAGGAAAGCGGCAGACATGCCGAGGAAGAAGATGGCAAACGAGAAAGCCCACTCCGTGGCACCCTTTGAGAATCCGATATGATCCGCGATAGCCTGCGAAAACAGTGACCAACAGTAAACTGTACCTATGCTGCAGTGAAGCAGCAGTGCGGGGATTGCGGCACGCACCCACTTATTTGTGCGCCATCCACCCTGTGAATTTGCTTCTGACATTTTTGTTACTCCTTTACTTTAAAAATTGAAAATGTATCCGGGCAACACTGCTGCCCGTGCGCCATCCGCGCGCCGCAAAGCTGCTGCTTACCTTACGCGGATATGCTTATAATAAGCGCACAAAAAGCCTGCGTTAACAGGCTGTTATAAGTGCACCGATTATCGGTATATATAATATTGCTATGAGATAGTCGCATCTCCCGTGCATATGATGAATTCTATAGGTCTTTCATCTATAAGCAGCGGTACGACATACATCTCCTTGTCTGTACGGATCCTGACACCGTCAGCCTTTATCACAGGCGAATCAACCTTCACATCGGTCCTCTCGCATAAAACGCTGGATACATACAGTCCGTCATTGACGTTCAGGAACTCTCCCGCCACATCAAGAGGATCGTACTCCATATCATCCCTTCCCGTAACATTCATAACAAAGTTATCGGAGCCGGCTGCAAGATCTTCCTTAAGACCGCCGATTATGATCGTCATATCGGTATCCGCATGGATAGTCTGCATAACGGCACACGGCAGTTCGAAATCATCAGTCTTCTCTATCCTCTCCATGATAAAGAAGCGGTCTATAAATCTGACTATATTTCTTGCCGTAAGGGACACATACTGCTTTATAAACTCCGGCATCCCCGTATCCTTCATAAATACGGGTACTATCCTGTCCACATCACCGGTCTTTATGGCTTCGATATCCGAAAGGGTAAGGTGCTCGGATCTTCGATAATTACCCAGCTCCTTCTTGATATCCTCAAAATCCATAATGCCGCTTTCAAGCACAGCCTGCACGAAAAGAAGATATGCATCTCCCTGCTTATCCAGCAGATCATACACATCGTCCTCGGTAAGATACCCCTTTTCTATGGCTATGTCACCGAAGCGCTTATCAAGCTGCTGCTGAAGCTGATTGACCTCCTGTGCCTGCTCCTCGGTCATAAGACCAAGGTCAACCGCAAGCAAGCCCATCTTCACTTTGTCATTCCTGGTGGATTCAAGAAGTCCCGCATATACCTCCTCGGAGATGATCCCGACATCCACTAAGTATTTTCCGAAATAAACTCCAAACATACTAAGTCTCCCGGTAATGTAAGCCTTGTCCTGACAACTACTGCTTCTCGATCAGTATAGCCGCCTGCTTTCCTTCCTCGAGTTCAACGCTTATGTTGAGCTTGCCTCCGAGGTTAGTCTTCATCTCACCTACATAAACATTGTCAACGTGAACCTTATACTCCTTTTCAGCCTCAAGTTCAAGTGTTATCTGAGAATCCGTGGTTCCTTCAACCACAAAATTAACCTCTTTATCGGTCGCCTTGAATCCGTGAACCACTGTTCCCGGAACAGACTCATATACAAACATTCCGTTCTTCTCGAGCTTGGTGATCTCATTGAAGGTTTTTATCTTGTAGATGTCCCCGTTGTAATTAAATCCATCCTTCTTGGTTTTCGCTGAGAGTGAATAGTTGCCGAAAGAAAGGCCGCCGTCCTCTTCACGAATCAGATCATCAATAACTGCCATAATTTTACCTCCGCAATACATTTATAATAATATGCTGATAAGCTTTTTTGAATACTATTCCAATTATACAACATAATCTGCCGTTTGACTACAGTTTTATTTTACTGTGAGACTGTTTTTTTGGTGGCCGTCTTTTTAAATGTAACGCGGCCGTCGGTAACCGATACCGTGATCCGGCTTCCCGGCACTGCCCTGCCCGAGAGAACCTCCTCGGCAAGCCTGTCCTCTATCTCACTCTGGATAGTCCTCTTTAACGGTCTCGCGCCGTACTTCTTGTCATAACCCTTATCGAAGATAAAGTCCTTCAGTTTTGCTCCGTAAGAAAGCTCTATGTCAAGATTATCCTTGGCACGTTTTTTGAGCTCCTTAAGCATAAGCCCGCTTATCTCCTTCACATCCTCCCTGGTCAGAGAACGGAACACTATTATGTCATCGATACGGTTCAAAAACTCCGGCTTGAACATGCGCTTGACCTCTTCCATCACGCCTGCCTTCATATCCTTGTGCTCGCTCTCCGCATCGTCGGCAACTGAGAAACCGAGCTTTTTCGGATCTACGATCCTCTGTGCGCCGGCATTGCTCGTCATGATTATTATCGCATTCTTGAAATCCGTAGTCCTTCCTTTCGAATCAGTGATACGGCCGTCATCCAAAACCTGGAGCAATATGTTGAACACATCCGGATGCGCCTTCTCTATCTCGTCGAACAGGACCACGGAATACGGGTGTTTTCTCACCTGCTCCGCAAGCTGTCCGCCCTCATCAAAGCCCACATATCCCGGAGGAGAGCCTATCATCTTTGATACACTGTGCTTCTCCATATATTCGGACATATCGACCCTGATAAGCGCCTTTTCATCACCGAACACCGCCTCGGCAAGAGCCTTTGAAAGCTCGGTCTTACCTACGCCGGTAGGTCCGAGGAAAAGAAATGAACCGATCGGCCTTTTGGGATCCTTCAAGCCTGCTCTGCCTCTTCTTATAGCCTTTGAGAGAGCATCCACAGCCTCATTCTGTCCCACAACCCTCTTGTGAAGGGTCTTTTCAAGGCTGAGAAGCTTAGATGACTCCGACTGTGTTATCCTCGCGATCGGAATCTTGGTCCATACGGATACCACATCGGCTACATCCTCCTCGGTCACGGAAAGAGCTTCACCATCTAAGCTTTTAAGCTTAAGCTTTGTCTTCTCTATCCTGCTTCTGTCCTTCTCGATAAGTCTGTTTATCTCGGTGGCCGCCTCGATATCACCCTTGGAAAGCGCTTCTTCAAGCTCCTCCGTCAGTTCCTTTTCATCCTCTTCTATTCTTCTTAAGCCCTTATCGTTCTTAAAGAGACCTAACTTTTTCCTCGAAGATGCCTCATCTATCAAGTCTATCGCCTTGTCAGGCAGAAAACGATCGTTGATATATCTGACGGAGTACCTGACTGCAGCGTCTATCGCATCCTCACATATGGTCACTCCGTGATGCTCCTCGTACTTGTCCCTGAGTCCGTAGAGTATGTCAATGGTCTGGGCCTCTGTCGGCTCCTCTACCGCAACAGGCTGAAAACGCCTCTCCAAAGCCGCATCCTTCTCCACATATTTCCTGTATTCATCGGCCGTTGTTGCTCCGATAAGCTGAACCTCACCTCTTGACAGAGCGGGCTTTAGGATATTTGCCGCATCAAGAGCACCCTCTGCTCCGCCGGCACCGATAAGTGTATGCAGCTCATCCACGAAAAGGATTATATTGCCTGCATTCCTTACCTCGTTTATCACATTCTTTATTCTCTCTTCAAACTCGCCTCTGTACTTGGAACCGGCGACCATGCTGCTGATATCTAAGCTTACCACCCTTTTTTCCGCAAGTAGTTCCGGTACGGCTCCCGAGGCAAGCAAAGAAGCCATCCCTTCAACCACCGCGGTCTTTCCGACTCCCGGCTCGCCTATCAGGCATGGATTATTCTTCATGCGTCTGCAGAGAACCTGCATGACTCTCTCTATCTCGGCACTTCGCCCGATCACCGGGTCGAGCATGCCGTCCGCGGCAAGCTTTGTCATATCCCTGCTGTACTGATCTAAGGTAGGTGTGTTCGACTTTTCCTTCTTCTTCCCGGGGTTTTTCAGCTGAGCATATTCCTTCTTTGCTCTCGTCTGATCCACTCCGCAGGCAGTCAGCGTATCCACATAGACCTGCTGTACATTTACGGACATTGTGTTAAACAGCTTTACCGCTATGCTGTCGTTATCCTGAAGCATAGCCAAAAGAAGCTGCTCCGTGCCTATCGCAGGCGCATGCATCCTCTTTGCCTCGGCGGCCGCCTTGTCAAGAACCGTTTTAAGCCTCTCGGAGTAGGTCACCTTCTTCTTCCCGCCGCCTGCTCCGCTGTACTCCTTGCTCGTTGTCAGATAGTGCCTGATCTCTTTTGCGTTGACACCGTTTTCCAAAAGGATCTGCCACGAGCTTCCTCCGGGGCAGGTTGTCATGGCATAGAGCAGATGCCCGGTGCCCACATAGCTGTGCTTCAATTCCGTTGCGGTCATCTCCGCCACACCAAGCAGCTCCTCGGCAAACTCGGTATATCTCTTCTCCATGAACCTTAAGCCTCCGCCTCGTCTATCGCCTTGCCGATATCATGTCTCATATATTTATTCTCAAAAGAAATGAGTTCGGTCGCCTTGTATGCGTTGGCTCTTGCTTCCTTAAGACTGCTGCCGAGCGCAGTTACTCCGAGCACTCTTCCGCCGTTTGTAACTACATCATCACCGTCAAACTTCGTTCCCGAATGGAACACAAAGTAGTCATCCCTTCCCTCGAAGCTCTCGAGTCCGCTTATCTTAAAGCCTTTCTTATAGGAAAGCGGATAACCGTCTGATGCGAGCATTACACATACGGCCGCATTGTCCTCAAATTCAAGATCTATCCTGTCAAGTGTTCCGTCGGCGCAGGCCTCCATCACATCTATTATGTCATTCTTCATCCTCGGTATCACGACCTGGGCTTCAGGATCGCCGAAACGCGCGTTAAACTCAAGCACCTTCGGGCCATCCGGTGTAAGCATAAGTCCGCAGAACAAAACGCCTTTAAACTCCCTGCCCTCAGCCTTCATAGCCGCGATCGTCGGTCCGTATATCTTCTCCTTGCAGAAACGGTCAACCTCCTCGGTATAGAAGGGGCTCGGTGAAAATGTACCCATGCCGCCGGTATTAAGTCCCGTATCACCGTCTCCGGCACGCTTGTGATCCTGTGCGGAGGTCATGGGAAGTATCGTAGTTCCGTCCGAGTAGCAGAGAACCGATACCTCTCTTCCGGTCATAAACTCCTCCACCACAAGCTTATTGCCCGCATCGCCGAACTTCCTGTCGACCATGATCTCATCAACCCCGGCAAGCGCCTCATCCAAGGTATTGCAGATAAGCACGCCCTTGCCAAGTGCCAGTCCGTCGGCCTTAAGCACTATCGGAAGCTTCGCAGACTTTAAGTATTCCTTCGCCGAGTCCACATCCGTAAATGTCTCGTAAGCCGCCGTAGGTATGTTATACTTTTTCATCAGTTCCTTTGAAAATGCCTTTGATGCCTCGATTATGGCAGCATTCGCCCTCGGTCCGAAGGTCTTGATGCCCGCATCAAGGAAAACATCCGCAACTCCCGCAGCAAGAGGATCGTCCGGTCCAACTATAACAAAGTCAATCTCCTTTTCCTTCGCAAATGCAAGCAGCGCCTCCTTATCCATCACGGATATATCCTTACACTCCGCAAGCTTTGCTATACCCGCATTTCCGGGACATGCATAAAGTGCATCGACTCTGCCGCTCTTCTTACATGCCCACGCTATGGCATGCTCTCTTCCGCCGCCACCGACTATCATAACCTTCATAGTAATAATTCCTTTCTTTACAGTTTTCCGTTCGCTATCATATCTATAGCCTGAGGAAGCAGCTTCCACTCCGCTTCCTCCATGATCCTTCTCTGAAGTACCTCCGGGGTATCGCCCTTTTTAACCTCAACCGCCTTCTGGAGTATGATCGGGCCTGTGTCAGTTCCCTTATCCACAAAATGTACCGTCGCACCGGATACCTTCACTCCGCGCGCAAGCGCCGCTTCGTGCACCTTTAAGCCGTAGTAGCCCGTACCGCAGAAGGACGGGATAAGTGACGGATGAATATTGATTATCTTATTTTCGTACTTATCTATCATCTTCTCGGGGATGACAACAAGGAAGCCCGCAAGAACTATAAGGTCGGGCTTATAGCTGTCCACGCGCTCAAGGAGCCTGTCGTTGAACTCATCCCTTGAAGCAAAGTCCTTTGCGGAGCAGACCTCAGCGGGAATACCGGCCAAAGCAGCCCTGTCAAGAGACTTCACTCCGTAGTTATTGCTTATCACTCCCACAAGCTCGGTGTTGGTCACCTCACCCGATTTTACCGCATCTATTATAGCCTGAAGGTTGGTGCCGCCTCCCGACACCATTACAAGAACTCTTAACATAGCTCTACTCCCTTTTCTCCTGCCTTGACCTCGCCGACAAGATATGCCTTCTCGCCCGCATCGCTTAAAGCCTTTAACGCCTTATCGGCATCTGCGGCATCTACGGCAAGCACCATGCCGAGTCCCATGTTAAATGTATTGTACATCATATGTTCGTCCACATCTCCGTTCTTGGCGATAAGCCCGAAGATAGGCGGAACATCATATGAATTCTTGTTGACCACAGCTTTCACTCCATCGGGGAGCATGCGCGGGATGTTCTCATAGAAGCCGCCGCCGGTGATATGACTTGCTCCCTTTATGGTAACTCCGGCGTCCCTGACGCTCTTTAATGCCTTAACATATATCCTTGTAGGCTCGATAAGAGCATCACCGAGTGTACGTCCGAGTTCATCGTAATGTCTGCTTAATGCATCCTCGGTCATATTAAACACCTTTCTCACAAGCGAGAAGCCGTTGGAATGAACACCGCTTGACGCAAGACCGATAAGCGAGTCGCCGGGCTTTATATCTTCGCCCGTGATCATATCCTTTCTATCGACAACACCTACGGCAAAGCCGGCAAGATCATACTCATCCTCGGGCATAAGTCCCGGGTGCTCGGCAGTCTCACCGCCGACAAGAGCGGCCCCTGCCTGCACACAGCCCTCAGCTACACCGCTCACTATCTTCGCTATCTTCTCGGGATAATTCTTACCGCATGCTATATAATCCAGGAAAAAGAGGGGCTCACCACCCGAGCAGGCGATGTCATTTACACACATAGCCACACAGTCTATGCCTATCGTGTCATGCTTGTCCATGATAAAAGCAAGCTTAACCTTGGTACCGCAGCCGTCAGTACCCGAGAGAAGTACCGGCTCTTCCATTTTCGCTATGGTTTTTAAGTCAAATGCACCGGCGAACCCTCCGATGCCTCCCAAAACCTCGGGTCTTACAGTTCTTTTAATGTGTTCCTTGATAAGCTCGACAGACTTGTAGCCTGCCTCTATATCCACACCTGCCTTCTTGTAATCCATTTTTTGCCTCCTTTATATAAAAAGTGAATTGTTTCGCTAAATGTGTATATTACCATAAAAAGATGTGTTAATCAACGATAAACCACAGTCTTGCCACTTAATAAATTATATGTTAAAATATTGAAAGGTTTAAGTAAAAGGCATGATTGGAGGATGCTAACGTGGGAAAGACAGACTCAAGACTGAATATAGGCTTTTTTACCTGCCACTTGGATAACGATTACGCTTACGAGGTCTGCAAGGGCGTTGATTATGCTGCCAAGCAGTATGATGTCAATCTGATCATATTTCCCGGCATGTATATGAATGCCGCTTATGACGATCCGATGAACGCAAGATTTGATTATCAGTATAACTCCATCTTTTACTATGCTTCAAAGCAGAACCTTGACGCAATAATCGTTGCTGTCGGTTCCATAGGCAGCTTTCTTTCCCAGAGCGATATACACAAGTTCCTCGCAAATTATGACATACCCATACTTACGATCGAGATTGAAGTTTCCGGATATCCTTACCTTTACACCGAGGGCGTGACGGGCATGAAGCTCGCGGTCGAGCACCTTATTAAGAATCACAAGTGCAGTCATATAGGCTTCATCAGCGGTCGCCAGGAAAATGCGGATGCCATGGAGCGTCTCGAAACCTACAAAGAGGTTCTCGTCGAAAACAATCTTCCCGTAGACGAAGATCTCATAGCTTACGGAGATTTCTCGGAATACACGGTAGAACTGGTTGGCGACCTTCTCGACAGGCACCCCGAGATCGATGCTTTGGTTTTCGCAAACGACCAGATGGCCTCCGGCGGTTATACTGCCATCAAAGCCCGCGGGCTTGAGATAGGACGGGATATACTTGTCACAGGTTATGATGATTCACCTGTATCCATGATCCTCGATCCCCAGCTTACTACAGTCCATAATCAGATCATAGATATGGGCTACAACGCCATAAAGAAAGCCATAGACCTTATCGAGGTCGGCTTTACCGATATAAATACTCTGACTTCAAGCCTTGTCATACGCTCCTCATGCGGCTGCGGTGAGTGCCGTACAAGGCAGGTATGCGCAACCCACAAAAAGATAGACCCATCTTCCGATCCTCACGAGATCAAGAACTTTATCCTTGATTACACCTTGGAGAACTTCAAGGATTCATTTATCTATTATGAACTCAAGGATTCGTTCAAGATGCTTTTAAGTCCCATTTTAAGCGCTGTTATGTCCGGCGAATCCCCGGACAGCAAGCCGGTCAGGGAGATACTGCTGGACCTGCTTAAAAAGCCACTGTTCAGCACTTACTTTACCATAGACAGACTGAGCTATGTGATCAACGAATTCTCGATCATGATACAGGATCTGATTGAAGACGAAGCCCTGAGCAACAAGGTTGCCGCATGCTTCTCGGACGTCATGTCCACTCTTATGCTGCATATCTCCAACACTCTGTTTATGACTGAACGCGAATATAAAAATGCCATATGGTCGTCTATGTATATAACCAGAGATACCTTGGCTTACGGCGATGACGAGGAGTCCTGCTTCAGGCTTATTATGGATAAGCTTTCCAACTCCGGCTTCATAAGTTCTTATCTATACATCTACGACGATCCGATCAGACTTATGCCGGACGGCTCATGGAAGATACCGAAGACTCTTCTGCTTCAGGCGGCCAATGATAAGGGAGTTACCACCTACCTTACGGGCAATGAGAGGATCATATCCTCCTCGGATATATTCTCCAACGCCTATACCCCGTTTGACAGGAGAAGAACCTTAGTCATAACTCCGCTTTTTACCAACAACATACACTACGGGCTTTTCGTGGGCGAGATTGATATATCCCGTTTCGGAAATATATATCCGAACAGCCTTCAGCTCTCTACTTCGCTGAACTTTATCTCGCTTATGCAGCAGCAGCTCAAGGCTCAGGATCAGCTCGTACAGTCCGCCGAGGAATTGAACCAGAAGAACCAGCTTTTGAACAAGCTGTCCGTAACCGACGCCTTGACCGGCATAAACAACCGTCGCGGCTTCCTCGACAGTGTGCAGAGCTTAGTCACCGCGCACGAGAACGAAGGCAGGCGCGCTATGCTGATCTTTGCCGACATGGACAACCTAAAGCAGGTAAATGACAAGTTCGGCCACAGCGACGGTGATTTCGCTATCAAAAGCATAGCAGATATCCTGACGGACAGTCTCGACGAGGAGGATATAGTCGGAAGGATCGGCGGTGATGAGTTCGTCGCTTTCACCTTTATCGAGGACGAAAATAAACCCGATCAGATCCTAAACCGCATCCGCCGCTATGACGACGACCTCAATGAAGACAGCGGAAAGCCTTACTTCATAGACTTGAGTTTGGGAACGAGCATATTCACCTGCAAGCCTTCGCTGAATATAGAGCTTGTACTCCACTCTGCCGATGTGGCTCTCTATGAGAATAAGAAAAATAAGAGAAAGAATGTAGAAAAAGATAAGCAATAATATAAGAAAACAGGGGATGAGCTTCAATGCTCATCCCCTGTTTTCTTACTCCGGTCGATCTCGGTAGTTCTTACATCCGTCTTGCGTCCGTAATCATCTATATGCCCTGCGGAAATATGCACTCTCTTTACGGCAGCCTCAGCCTCCATGGCCTTCCTTCTCTCTCTGTATATCTCGTTTGAAAGAAGCTGTCCGAGCTCTAAGATATGCTCGTACCTTTCTTCCTTGCTCATCTCCTTTAAGCTCGACATAAGCTCAGCCTTGTTCTTCTCAACCTGAGCAGTCTTCTCGTCTATGATCTTCATCATATTCTCATACTGCTTTATGACCTCTTCCTGAGCTCTCTCAAGGACATCATTCACCTCGGTAAGCATCTCATCGGTCACAATAAGTGATGCGGCATATATATCTCCGGCGGTGCGAAGGGCCTCCTTGTCCGCACCCGACAGATCCTCGTTTATAAGTCTGCCGCTCCTGCCTACCGCCTTGCTTACCCTTATACGGCTTGCGGACTTCTCTGCCTCTTCGATTATCTCCTGTGCCTCGGCCTTGGCATCATTTAATATCTTGCCCTTCCTGTCGGTAACCTCACGGTAGTTCTTAAGCTCCGTATCTATGGCATCCTCTAACGACCTTAACATAAGCAACAGTTCATCCCTGTCCACCATGACCTTTCCGGTCGAAAGCGGAACAGAGGTTGCGCTCTCTATCGTGTTATACATGTTATCTATTATATTTTTAGCTCTGCCTTTTTCCATGTAGCACAAACTTCCTTTCGTAAAACCGTGTGCAAGTATAACACAGCAGTCACACTGTTTTCAATCTTTTGTTTATTTTTCC
>ONVB01000043.1 GCA_900321145.1 uncultured Eubacteriales bacterium
ATTGCAGTTGTGGCGGAATTGGCATACGCGCATGATTCAGGTTCATGTCCACGCAAGTGGGTGTGGGTTCAAGTCCCATCAACTGCATATTTTATGACTCGGAGCTTAAAGCTTCGGGTCATTTTTTTCCTCACTTAATAATACTACCCCGAAATGCGATTTGTAAAGCCAATAATCCCCATCACGCTCTTTCGTCGCCTTCTTTATCCAGCTCATAAACGGTAACGATATCTCCTAAAACATTCACTATATTAAGCATGCTGCCAAAAAGTACTTCGGCTATAAATGCATTCGAGATCAGGTCATCCGCATTCATAAAATACAGTATGATAAGCATCCCTATCAGTACCGAGCCCGGCTGGTTCGGCGCACCGAGTGACAGGAAGATTGCCAGTATGCCGACCATGACCATATTGAGCGGAGTAACCTCCGCATCACTGCAGAATACCAGGAGCATAGGGATCAGGGTCATAAAGAAGCAGTTACCGTCCAGGTTGATCTCCGCCAATACGGGGACATTGATCTCCAGCTTCTTTCGATTCATGTTCCATGCCCTTATACAATATCTGATATTAAAAGGTGCCGCATCGATTGCAGAACCGATCTTATAGTTCTCCCGAAGCAGCGGACCAAGCTTCCTTACAAAATCGCGAACAGGTATCCTCCTTATGCGCAATCTCAGCCAATAGAAAATGCCTATGACCAGGAAGCCCAGCAAAACTGCCGGAATGATCATAAAATACGGTAAGAATACGCTGAAGCCTTCGTCCAAAAGGATATCCATGACTGCCAAAAACAGGAATACCGGAAGAATATACATAACGACGGTAAGCATTCCCGAGAATAGCGTATAGGCCATATCTATGATTTCCTTCATACGGTCAAAATACTTGCCTACAGAGCAAAGTGCTACCGTCACAATCGCCGCTAATATCAAGATCGGGAAGGGCGACAGGAGCATGAACGGAGTAAAGATGTCCGTCGGAATCAATGTTGTGAGGATTTCCGGCAGATTTACCTCCACGCTCATCTGACTGTTATACTCTATGTTCGGGCTTTTTATGACCTGCATTATAAACCCGAGTGTCAAAATAGCCAGCAAAACCGAGATCACCGAGGATCGGGTGATCACATTCCTTATCTTCCTGATATCGGACTTCCGGTCCAATATTATAAATGAATCCGTCATATTTTTTACAAAGGATATAAAAGTGACCGGCGCTCCTACCATAAGAACAAGGTTTGCACCCCACCGCTCCAACGGTAATACCACCTCGTTCATAACATAATGCTCCTCTTCCGTATTCAGAAAACAATCGAGAAGCGCATATACCAAAACAGCGGCCAAAAAGGCAAAGAAGCACGGGAGCGCAGCCATCCCGCGGTTTCGCTTGACAGTAAGCCTTATCACATTATGCCCGGCAGAGTATCTGTGGTCTATTCTGTCTCTGTAAGCCTTCACTATCCTTTCTTCTGGGATCAGCTCTTCATATTCACTTTCCCGTTCCCTGTACATATTGCCTTCAAAGTCAAGACGTATACAGGTATTCCCCCACCTTTTTTCCGTTTTAAGCGTTAGTCCGATCTCAGAGTCTTTATTCTGCTCAAAAATATTGTTGTAGATAGCTTCGAAAATGAAAGTAGTCTCCATTATCACGGTGTTCGAGACTTTCTCATTCTTAAGCAAGTCCTCGACATACTGCTGGCACTTTCCATAGTCCTCTGCCGGACTCTTAACCACTATTGTATTGGCCCTGTCTTTGCGCATATTTAATCCTGTTCCTTCTCAAAATATGTCATATATTGTACCATTTTAGCCTTTAGTATACAAGCCTGTTTAATACCGCTTCCGGGGCACGTATCGATTGCAGTCAATAAAAGAAACCGGCCTCCGTGATAGAAGACCGGTCCTTTTTATTCAACACACATTTTAGGGGAAGGTGTGTAAAAAGCAATTTAGTTTATTACTCTTACCGCTCTGCACGGTGCGCTGTAATATGCGCTTGATACGATGATACCTGTGGTTGAGTTTGAAGCATGTACTATCTGACCGCCACCCATGTAGAGTGCCACATGCTGGATCTCGCCTGTTCCGTGATCATAGAAGAGAAGATCACCCGGCTGGATCTCGGCTAAGCTTACAACCCTGCCGCAGGTCTGCTGACCGCCTGCTCTCGGTATGCTGATACCGAAGTGCTCATATACTCTCATGGTGAAGCCTGAACAGTCACAGCCTTCCGTAAGGCTTGTACCGCCCCATACATACGGGTTGCCTACGAACTGAAGAGCATAGTTTACAAGCTCTGTACCAAGTCCTCCGTCACTCTCTACAGAGTAATCCGGCTCATTGTCCTCACCTGCATAATC
>ONVB01000334.1 GCA_900321145.1 uncultured Eubacteriales bacterium
CTTCTCTCTGGCATTTACAACCAAGTCTAAGACAGAAGAAGGATATGTACACTCATAGCTTACACCGTTGGAATTAATAGTTTTTCTTGTAATAAGGGATGCAAATACCTCAAATGAATTGACATCGGTGAACTCATCCGAGGGAAGCTCCTTCATGGCTCTTATAAAGTCCCCGGCCACGGCTGACACCTCTGCCCGCGAGAGCTTTAAGTCAACCTGCGGCTTCACGGATGTGAGAGTATAATAAGGATTCTTCACAAGGCCCGCCCTGTACTTTACATCCATAAGTTTTATCCTGATCTCCTCGTCTGAGAGAGTGGGGGATAGCTTTCCCGATGCAGAACCGAGATATGCCTTACCGTCAGCATCCTCGGTCCTCACATACAGCTTAGCGGTGACTGTTTCCTCATCCACAACTCTGTTTTGATCGAGACGATTCTTTATAAAGTAGAATTCCCATCCGTGCTTTGTCTCGGATATAAGTTCGTATGAGTCAAGCTCGGGTATATCTTTAACAATATTTAGTGCTCTGTCTATCAGATTCGACATTATCCCAACCTCGCTTTCGTCTTAAGATACGGGCCGCCGTCCGCAACCTTGACCCATTCCTTGTGCCCCTTGCCGCAGCCACCGTTGCCGTAGATGCATCTGTCGGGAGTTGCCATGCTGACCGAGCCGAGAAGGTCGGGAACATATCCTGTCATGATAACCGGAGAGACCACATTTCCGGTAAGCTTTCCGTCCTTTATCTCATAGCCTCTGGAAATAATGCACTGTATGCCCCAGTGCTTCGGATCCTCCATGCCGCTTTCCATGCCCTTGAGCAGGTAGCCGTGCTCTATGGAAGCTATCATATCATCAAGCGAATCCTCACCCGAATCAAACATTGTGTTGGTCATGCGCGTATAAACCTTGTGTGCATAGTTTTCGCGCTTGCCGTTGCCTGTCGGTACAGTGCCCAGTCGAAGCGCACTTAAAGCATCACAGATACCGGTCTTCAATATACCGTTTTCTATCTCCGTTACATCTCCCGCGAGTGTTCCCTCATCGTCAAATGCATAGGAGGTCACGCTCTCATCCGTGAGCGCACCCTCGTGCATGGTAACCAAGTCCGAGCCGACGCGCTTGCCTATATACTCGGCACCTAAGGCTCTTCCCTTGACAAACATGTCCATCTCTACGCCGTGACCGAAGGCCTCATGAGCTATAAGCCCCGTAACCTCCGGACTTGTTATCACATCATACTCGCCGGGAACGACCTTACCTGCAGAAAGCAGCTCCGTCATGGTCTGAGGTGCCTCCTCAAGCTTAGCTGTAAGACCATCCAATATCTCCAGACCGCCGTTGCCTGACACCCCGCCGTAGTAGAGTTTTATCTCGCCCTTATCGTTCGGCGCGTAAGCAACCACGGTTCCCTCTGTATAGACATAAGACTGGGAGAGGTCGCGGTTCTCTGTCATAAAGAGCTTTGAGATATGGGTTGAGTTTGCAGAGACCTGAGTATCCAAAACCTTGGGGATGATCTCCATACCCCTGTTGCTTATACCGGTCATGAACTCTATAAGCTCATCCATATCCGTATACTCCGGAAGCTTCTCTGCCTCCATCTCCACAAATAAAGTAAGTGCCTCATCAGGTAGAATATCCGTCTCATACACGGGAGTACCTGTAAGCTTTATAAGTTCAAGCTGAGCATCAAGCTCCTGCCTGATACCTGCATAAAGCGCTTCCGTATCCTCCTCAGGAGAGAAGTTAAAAGCGCACTCACTGTAAAGTCCGTCGCGTCTGACACGAACGCACACACCACGCTCGGTGGTCATATTGCTGTCAGATACGGACTTGCTGTTCTGCGAGATGATAACCCGGATGCCCACCGAGTCCGTCGCAAGAACACTGACATAATCAAAGTCCTCGGAAAGAAGCTTTATAAGCTTCTTCAGGGAACTCTTTATGCCGCTTAGATAATCCGAAAATCTTGCCTCCATTTATACCTCCTTGTATATAACTGTAATACGGTAAGATAAAGATTCTTACGCTTTCTTAAGCCCTGCCAGGTATATCATGAGCACGGAAATATCCGCCGGGGATACTCCGCTTATCCTCGCTGCCTGCCCTATGGAGCGGGGTTTGAATTTATCAAGCTTCTGCCTTGCCTCAAGCCTCAAGTTGCTTATCTCCATATAGCTTATACCCTCGGGTATGAGCTTTTCCTCAAGCTTCTTGAAGTGTTCGACCTGCTCGAGCTGGCGACGGATATAACCGTCGTATTTAATACTTATATTTATCTGCTCTACGGCCTCGTCGATCATATATCTGTCTAATCCGTTAGTCACTTCTGCCGGATCGGGCCTCTCCGTGTCAAGCTCGGCTATCTCTTCATACGAAAGCTCCGGCCGCCTTATCAGATCCGCTAAGGATACAGCTGTCTTAAGCGGAGTGCTTCCGTGAGCCTCCAAAAACTCCTGAACCTTTGCGTTACCTCCCGTAAATGTATCCTCGAGGCGCTTTATCTCCGATTCGATGAAATTCTTTTTGCTAAGAAACTTTGCATACCGTGCATCATCTATCAGACCGATCTCATGACCGATCTCGGTCAGCCTTAAATCCGCATTGTCCTGACGAAGCAGGAGTCTGTACTCGGCACGCGAGGTCATCATCCTGTACGGCTCGGCTGTCTCC
>ONVB01000039.1 GCA_900321145.1 uncultured Eubacteriales bacterium
GCAGAGGGTATAGGCGGCGGTGGAGGACACCTGACCAAGGCAGGAGGAACGGCAAGACCCGAGAAGCTCGAGCAGCTCGGCCTGATCAAAGACGGTATGGATGTGGTCGACTGTGTGCATGAGCTGTTCACAAAGCGTATGGATGAGTATTTCGGCAAGTATGAGATCATACATGCGAAGGACACTGTGCTCGACCGCACCGGTATGCTTATCTATGAGAAGAGGCCGCAGGAGTGCGGATATGTGAAGCTTACCGATCTTTATCCTGCCGGAAATGTGGTCAATGTCAGAACCTTAGAGGGCGATGTGGATGTGCTTATCGATGAGGATAAGTACCTCATGATAGGCATAGAGGGCGAGATATATCCCATAAAGAAGGAGAAGCTCTATGCATCCTACGAGGTGACGGACAGGCCGCTTAAAAGAGAATTTGAGTACGAGCCCTGCGTGATCAATACCGCGACCATGGACAAGAAGATGATCATGAGCGCGGCGCATGTGGCAGTAAGTACGGCTAATACGAAGATATGCGCAAGGCCGCTTAAAAAACATGTGAAGCTCTTTACGGCCTGGGATGACGAGAAGTACTACTCAGGTAACCCGGGAGACTATATAGCTGTCCGTGAGGATGATGAGCATGATATATATGTTATAAAGGAGTCGCTTTTTGACAGGCTTTACAAGAGGGTTGACTGAGGCGGCTGCTGATACATTTTATGGATAAAAGGAAACCGGATCTATGAACAAAAAAGAAGTAAACGAGATAAAGGCACTGTATGATACTGTGCAGGACTGCGGGATAGTTCGGCTCGCAGGGTGCTATGTGAACAGTGACAAGACAAAGGTGAAAACCTTCGTCGAAAGCTTCGGCAACCTGCCGGAGGAGGAGACGCATAAATACTTGGAGATCTTCAGGAAGTCACTTTCCGGGACACTCGGGAAGAATCTTATAGACGCCTGCTTTGTGGACGACGAGCAGGAGGACGCAACAAGCGGCAAAGAGCTTCTGAACGCGCTCAGGAGCTCGGAGCTTAAGGATGATAAGGTCTTGGATACATTTTATGACAAGGTGATAGATGCCTATAATTACACAGGTAATTACCTGATCCTGCTTATATTCCAGGCATATGACGTGCCCGGAGTCGGGGCGGACGGAGAGGTGCTCGATGATGCCTCGGATGAGGTGTACAGCTATGTGCTGTGCTCTATATGTCCCATGAAACTTACGAAGCCGGGACTTGGCTTTGACGATGCTTTGGGAGAGATACATACATTGAGGCAGAGCTTTGCTGTCGAGCTTCCCGAGACAGGATTTCTCTTCCCGGCATTCAACGACAGAAGCTCGGATGACAGTGCACTGCTTTACTACAGCAAGAGGACTGACTCTCTTCAGGATCTGTTCTTCGAGACAGTCCTTCGGGCGACTGCCATGCTTCCGGCGAAGCAGCAGAAGGAAACCTTTACCGGGTTTGTGTCGGATGTACTCGGAGACGAAAGCAGCTTTGAGACTGTGCTTGCCATACAGGAGAACTTAAAGGAAGCGGTAAAGAACAAAAAGTCGGAGGCTGAGGGAGCTGCCGTGTTCTTCGACAAGGAGGACATGCGTGATGTATTTGAGATCAGCGGGGTATCGGAGGAGAAGCTGACCGAGTTCGACAGGAAGTTTGATGACAGGTTCGACAGGAAGCGCCTGTTTGAGAAGCAGCTTGAGGACAGGCAGCAGACGGTGAGCTTAGGCGAAAATGCAAAGGATACTCCGGTCCGTGTCCCAGATGTCCGCGTGGAGGAGAAGTTCTTCGCCGACAATGTGGCGCCGGTCAGAAGCTATGAGATAAAGAGTGACAACATGGTTCTCCGCGTGAACAGCAAGCATACGGATATGATCCATACGAGGGTCATAGACGGGAAAAAGTGTCTGATCATAGAGATTACCGAAGATCTTACCGTAAACGGTATACCGGTTGTCGGGACAAAGAAGCTTTGATATCAATAACAGGAGGATTATATGGAGAGATTTGTGATGATGAGTGCCATATCCGACGGCAGACTCTATGAGCCGGATGATATGGTCAAGGCTGACAGCATGGGGTGCAAGGGCTGTTCCTTCTGCTGTGAGAATATGTGCGATACTATAGTGCTTGATCCTTATGATATATTTCAACTGTCTAAAGGGTTAGACAAAAATTTTGCCACGCTTTACAAAGAGGAGCTTATAGAGATAGGACTTCACGATCTGCTCACGCTTCCGCATATCAAGGACGGAGGAAACGGATGCAGGTTCCTGACTGCCGAGAAGCGCTGCGGGGTCTATGATATGAGGCCGGGTATCTGCAGGCTCTTTCCGCTCGGAAGGTATTACCACGACGATTCATTTTCCTACTTTCTGCAGACTCATGAGTGCAAGGTTGAGGACAGG
This sequence comes from uncultured Eubacteriales bacterium, assembly GCA_900321145.1. Taxonomy (GTDB): domain Bacteria; phylum Bacillota; class Clostridia; order Lachnospirales; family Lachnospiraceae; genus Coprococcus_C. The sequence continues at coordinate 2,417 of ONVB01000039.1, forward strand.
GGCGAGGTCAAGGTCAGGGACTGGCTCGGGATACCGGAGCTTGAGAAGTACGAGGAGTATGTGAACACCTGGCACTATTTCCTGAAGAACCTTACCGAGTTCATGAAGGAAAGCAAGGATCATGAGGCGAAGTCGCGTGTAAATGTGATGCTGCTCCAGCTCTTCTACGAGTTCCCGTACAATCCGAATGCGGACTTTTATGAGCAGCTGTACAAAAGGATAGGAGAGTGGAGAAAGCTTGGTAACATAGAGCTGTAGAAGATAAGCGATTCAAGCTTTCTCCCTGTGCTTATTTGCATAACTATATTCGTCATGCTGCTGACCCTCTCGATGCCGAGCAGTACAGAGATTATCTGGATGAAGCACAGGCATATACGAAAGGGCAGATTGATCGGATCCGTGAATTTAAAGAGAGCCGATGAGATCATTAAGAATACATACCGGACGCTTATGACCAGAGGCATGAAGGGGTGCTACATATATTGCACCGATCCGGGAATGTCAGCATATCTTAAGAGGAGATTGGAGCGAGTTAAACATGAAGCAGGAAACCGTTGACAGGATCAGGAAGTTTTCAGATGACAGAGACTGGGAGCAGTTTCATTCTCCGGAGAATCTGGCTAAATCAATAGTGATCGAGGGAGCAGAATTACTGGAGTGTTTCCAGTGGAGCGGTACGGATTATGATCTTCAGCACGTAAAAGAGGAGCTTGCGGATGTGATCGTCTATACACAGAATCTGTTGGACAAGCTCGGACTGGATGCGGATGAGATCGTAAACATGAAGATGGAACAGAATGAGAAGAAGTACCCGGTGGAGAAGGCAAAGGGAAGTTCAGTGAAGTATGATCAGTTGTAGGAGTAAAAAGCAGGAGACAGATGTTTTAGGAGAAGTCGATGGAAAAAAGATTTGGAGATGCGCTTGAAAGCAGAAAAGGGATAAGATCCGGAGCTGAAACGGCATTCATAGATTCTTCCAACCGATCGAATCTTGCATATAAACCATCATTTATAACAAATGATCATGAAAATGGTGTAAAGGTACTCACATCTATAGAAGACGAGCTTAAAAGATGTGATGCCTTTACTTTTAGTGTTGCTTTTGTTACCCTTGGCGGAATAACTCCGCTGTTGCAAACCCTAAAAGAGCTCGAACAAAAAGGTGTTCCGGGAAAAGTGTTGACCACTGATTATAATATGTTTACAGATCCGAAAGCCCTCGATAAGCTTGCTGAATTTGACAACATAGAATTGCGCATGTATCAGGTGCAGCCCGGCGAAAACATCGGTTTTCATACAAAAGGTTATATATTCAGGAGTGACGAAACATATACATTTATAATAGGCAGTGCGAACATGACAGGGAGTGCCCTTGCTGTAAATAAGGAGTGGAACACTCGGTTTGTATCTACCGAGCAGGGAGAAATGTACAAAAGCATCGTTTCGGAGTTTGACAAGCTCTGGAATGATAAAGAGCATACGAAATCTTATGCGGATATTATAGAGGGATATCGTACCAGATATGAGACAGTAAAGAAGCAGAGAAAGATAGCGCTTGAGTATGCAAAGAGAGATGAACTTGGGCAGCAAAAGGCTGTATCTTTGGAACAGTATCGGCTCAAACCAAATAAGATGCAAATCGGATTTATCAATAATCTGAGAGAAATCTCTAAGCGCGGCGACGACAGAGCACTTCTTATCAGTGCAACGGCAACAGGAAAGACATATGCTTCTGCCTTTGGAATACGAGATGCGATATCGGGGAATGAGAAGGTGTTGTTCCTTGTTCACAGAGAGCAGATAGCAAAGCAGGCGTTGAAATCATATAAGCAGGTTTTTGGAAATACGCGAACCTACGGACTTCTTTCGGGAAACAGTCATGATATGGATGCGGATTTTCTTTTTGCGACTATGCAGATGATGTCAAAGGAAGATATCATGAGCAGGTTTAAAAGAGATGAGTTTCAGACGATAGTTGTGGATGAAGCACATCGTGTAGGTGCGATGAGCTACCGGAAAATAATGGACTATTTCAAACCGGAGTTTTGGCTTGGGATGACTGCGTCTCCTGAAAGGACAGATGACTTCGATGTGTTCGCAACATTTGATCACAATATAGCTCTTGAGATCAGGCTCCAGCAGGCTATGGAGGAAAACCTTCTTTGTCCGTTCCATTACTTTGGCATAACTGATATGGAAATCGATGGTGTGGTAATTGATGAGAAAACTGAAATGGAAAACTTCAGATTTCTTGTGTCAGATAAAAGAGTGGATTACATCACGAAGCAGATGAACTTTTATGGTTATTCGGGTGACAGAGTGAAGGGACTTGTATTCTGTAGTTCCAGAAAGGAAGCGGAAACTTTAAGTGGAATTTTTAATGAGAGGGGATATAAGACAAAGGCGCTCACGGGTTCAGACAGTCAGGAAGAACGAGAAGCTGCGATTGAACTTTTGACGAAGGATGTCTCCGAACGTACACTTGAAATGATTGGTAATCGAAATAATAAGGTCAACGACAGATTGAGAGAAGTAAACCATAATGATAACTGTGAAGATTATCTCGATTACATTTTTACTGTGGATATATTCAATGAAGGTGTGGATATCCCTGAGGTGAATCAGGTTGTTATGCTTCGGCCTACAGAGTCACCGATTGTCTTTGTCCAGCAGCTTGGCCGTGGTCTCAGAAAGGCTGATGACAAGGACTTTGTTGTCATCCTGGATTTCATCGCCAACTATAAGAACAATTTCATGATTCCGATTGCGCTTTCGGGCGACAGGACCTATAACAAGGACAACATTCGCCGTTATGTAACTGAGGGTGAGAAGGTAATCCCTGGCATCTCCACGATTCATTTTGATGAGATATCCAAAAAGAAGATCTATGCGGCAATCGATACCGCAAATTTCAGCGACATCAAGCTGATCAAGGAGAATTATAAGAATCTGAAATATAAATTGGGACGCATTCCGAACCTGATGGACTTCGACAGATACGGAGAGATGGATGTGCTCCGTATATTCGATAATGCTTCGCTCGGATCATACTATAAGTTTTTGGTAAAGTACGAAAAAGATTATAAAGTAAGGTTGTCTGCAGACGAAGAAAAGATAATAGAATTTATATCAAAAAAGCTTGCAAGTGGTAAGCGAATACATGAACTCGAGCTTTTGGCGGAGATGCTTTCGTCAAGGGATTATCTGTTGGAGGGGTTGAAAGATACTCTGAAGAAGCGTTATGCAAAGGAATGCCCGGATTTGGTTGTAAACAGTGTTGTGAATGTCATGACAAATGAGTTTCCCTCGGGGTCCGGGAAAAAGACTTATGAGAAATGCGTATTTATAGAAAGAGATGACGGAAGTGATTTCAGGGCAAGTGCCGCATTCGCAAAGCTGCTTCACAACAAGGTGTTCTACGATATGGTAAAGGAGCTTGTAGAATTCGGAAGGTATCGTTACGAGAGGGATTACAGTAAGAATTATAAAGATACTGAGTTAGTGTTGTATCAGAAATATACCTATGAGGATGCGTGCAGACTTTTGAACTGGGAACACAACGAGGTACCGCTGAATATCGGTGGGTATAAGTTTGATAAGATAACGAAAACGTTTCCGGTCTTTATCAATTATGACAAAGCTGAGGATATACAGGATACCATAAAGTACGAGGATCATTTTACATCGCGTAGCTCTCTTATAGCAATTTCCAAGCAGAGCAGAACAAAATCATCGGATGATGTTCAGACATTTCTGCATGCGCATGAACGAGGTGTGAATGTTGAGCTTTTCGTCAGAAAGAACAAGGATGATAATACATCGAAAGAGTTTTATTATCTTGGCAGAATGATCACAACAGGAAAAACGCATGAATTTATTATGGCCAACACAAGCAAAACAGCGGTTGAGATTGAATGGCAGTTAGATACTCCGGTGCGTGAGGATATATACCAATACATTGTGAATGGGTAAGGAGAAAGTCGGGAGATGAAAAGGATAGAAGTAGTAGCGGCAGTGATACGTCACGGGAATAAAATCTTTGCAACGCAGAGAGGTTACGGAGAATTCAAAGACATGTGGGAATTTCCGGGTGGTAAGATGGAGAAAAATGAAGCACCTGAGGCTGCGCTTGTACGCGAGATAAAGGAAGAACTTGATACGGAGATCAAGGTAGGCGAGCTTATAAAGACGGTGGAAGCGGATTACCCTGATTTTCATATAACGATGCATGTATATTGGTGTGAGATATTGAGTGGTGAGTTAACACTGTTGGAACACGAGGCAGCAAAGTGGCTTGAGATAAATGATGAGCTTACGTCGGCGGTTGACTGGCTTCCTGCCGACTTGGAAGTGGTTTCGGAGATAGTGAGGCATGGATAAAACTATAGCATTTTATAACAAAAATGCTGAGGCATTTGTGCGTGACACAGAAACAGTAGAGTTTACTGAGGTCTGGGACAGGTTTTTGAGCTATATGCCGAAAGGGGCATATATACTTGACTTTGGATGCGGATCGGGAAGGGATACTAAATATTTCCTGACTAAAGGGTTTGAGGTTGATGCTGTTGATGGCTCCGAAAAGCTTTGTAAGTTGGCCTCTGAAAACACCGGGCATATAGTTAGGAAGATGTTGTTTTCTGAACTTGATGAGTGTGAAAAGTATAATGGAATCTGGGCGTGTGCATCAATATTGCATCTGCCGAAAGATGAATTAAAAAGCGTGTTCAGGAAGATGCTCCGTGCAGTGAAGACAGGGGGATACATCTATGCATCTTTTAAGTACGGTGAGTTTGAAGGATACAGAAATGAACGATACTTTACAGGCTTTACGGAAGTATCTTTCACGAAGTTTATCAGCGATATAACGGAGATTCAAATCTTAGAAAAATGGGTATCATCGGATGCCAGACCCGGCAGGAGTGATGAGAAGTGGCTGAACTTGATATTGAAAAAGTCGGATATGGTCTGACAATTGAAGGAAAATATCATAATACGCTTGATATAGAGGGCTTTTCGCATATGATGAAGGATCCCTCCTATTGTTATAAGTTCTATTGGCTGGAAGCGATTGTTCGAATTATTTCCGAAGGTATTCATGAGACAAACTTTGATGCTGTGATCAATGAGATGATCTGTAATGCCTGGTATTCGGTTAGAGAGTTCCATATTCACTTGTCAGGACTTCAACCGGATTCTCAGGTGAGAGATGGACTTGAGCGTGCTGTACTTAGATTATCGGAAATCAGCAACTTACCGGCAAACGCATCTAAGGTTGAGATTAAAAATGCAATTAAAGAACATGAAGCAGAACTGAAAGCATCGAAAGAACAGTTAACTAATATGGTTCCGTACCGTGCGTTGGCGGGCTTCTTTCTAAAAGACGGCTCCGTAGTGGATTGGGGAAGTGTACGAAGGTTGACCGCTTATATTGAAAAGGTAAACAGGGATGTGGTGCTGTTGCCATATACACTGGGAGCTTCGAGCAAGCTTAAGAAGGAAATCTATTTCCAGCCTGCGTGGGTGGAGATGATACAGGATAATACTGTTTCTATCCTGGGATGGATCCAATATGAAAAAGTAAAGTGGCTTCAAAACAATAATCCGGAGGTTCCGGGACTCGTATATAAGCTTGCGCCGATGGATGAAAAGATACGGAAGCTGAATAATGTGCGGAAGCTATGGGAGGGTATACTTGATCTTAGTGAAGTGAGGGATGTATTTACCGGTGAAGCCGTGATACCCAAGCAGTATGATGTTGATCACTTCATTCCCTGGTCGTTTGTAATGAACGATGAACTCTGGAATCTTATGCCGATGGATTCTTCGTTGAACAGTGCAAAAAGCAATCGTTTGCCAAAATGGGATCCGTTCTTTTCAAGATTTGCCGAGAATCAGTACCTTCTTTATGGGTTCATACATGAGAAAGCGGGTATCCATAAGCTGTTTGAGGCTTGCTTCCGGGATAATTTGCATTCTATTTGGGCCGGTCGGGAGTTATATCGCAAGGGTAATACGCGGGAAGAATTCTATGGCATTCTTCAGAAAAACATGCAGCCTGTGTATGATTCTGCAAGAAGGCAAGGGTATGAAATCTGGAATAATACCATATAAGGTAATAAGAAGTATGCGTACTTTCGAAATCAAAGTACTATGGACAAGCTCGGACTTGATGAGATGTAGAATGTGAGGTAAAGAAGGATGATACTGAGAAACTATAAAAAAGAAGATGCACATGTTATAGTAGGATGGCTTCAATCAGAGGAAGAATTATTCAAATGGTCTGCTGACAGATTTAACAAGTATCCTCTATCGGGTGAAGACATCAATGAGAATTATGCGCCACAGCTTGAAACGGGAAGATTCATTCCGCTTACTGCCGTAAATGATGATGGAGAGATTTGTGGCCATTTCATCATAAGATACCCCAAAGATGACGATGACAGCTCTGTTCGCTTTGGGTTTGTGATCATTGATCCGACGTTAAGAGGAAAAGGATACGGAAAAGAACTGCTCAGACTTGGGATAGAGTATGTAAAGGATAATCTGAATGCCACAAGAATTGACCTGGGTGTATTCGAGAATAATGAGAGTGCAAGGCGTTGCTATGAAGCTGCAGGTTTTACGGAGTATGCAAGAAGAGAGTGCCGGATGCCGATCGGCATATGGAATTGTGCGGATATGGAGATATTCATCAAAAGGACTTGAAACGGAGGGTTGTATAGAATTGTCCGATCAAGTTACAAGTATGTACGAGGAGGTGAGCTTATGCCGAAATGCTAAAAAACACCTTGACATAGCGGGCTGTTTTTGATATTATAGCCCTCGTGTTGATTTACGATTGTTAAGAAAGCTTATGAAGTGTCTTAGCAAAGTGTCGTAAGCAAGCACAAAGCCGTAACGGCAAAATTAAAGGGGCTTGGTCAAGTGGTATGATAGGGGTCTCCAAAACCTTTGGTGGGGGTTCGATTCCCTCAGCCCCTGTAACCCGGGAAAC
>ONVB01000352.1 GCA_900321145.1 uncultured Eubacteriales bacterium
CACAGAACGACACGGTGTCATCCTGAGGAGCGTCAGCGACGAAGGATCTTAAAAGCAGGTGAAAAAACATGGGAACATCAGTACAAAATCAAAACATATCATCATCCTCAGAGGACACTCTAAAGACGGCAATGCATGTATCAAGGGTGAGCATGGCGGGGAATCTTGCTCTTTCGGTGGGCAAGCTTCTCGCCGGAATATTTGCATCCTCAAGTGCCATGATATCGGACGCCATACACTCGGCTTCGGATGTGGCGAGCACCATCGTGGTCATGGTGGGAGTTCATATGGCCGCAAAGTCGGCAGATGAGGATCATCCTTACGGGCATGAGCGCATGGAATGTGTGGCTTCGGCGATACTTGCCATGTTCCTTGCGGTGGTCGGAGCCGAGATAGGGATAGAGGGTGTGAAGAAGATATACTCGGGGACTTATGTGACGGAAGAGCTGCCGGGTATCATGGCGCTTGCTGCGGCAGCAGTTTCGATCGTCCTTAAGGAAGCAATGTTCTGGTATACAAGAGCAGCGGCGAAGCGTATAAACTCGGGCGCACTTATGGCGGATGCATGGCATCACCGTTCCGATGCACTGTCATCGGTGGGCGCTCTGATAGGAATAGCCTTCGCCAGACATGGCTTTCCGGTTATGGATGCGGTTGCAAGTGTGGTTATAAGCCTCTTTATCATAAAGGCGGCTTATGACATCATGAAGGACAGCATAGACAAGCTTGTGGACAGGAGCGCCGGAGATGAGGTACAGCAGAGGATTCGCGAGGTTGTATCCGCGGTACCGGGAGTAGTCGGTATAGATGACTTAAAGACTCGCCTCTTCGGCAACATGCTCTATGTGGATGTGGAGATAGCGGCCGACGGAAAGCTCTCTCTTGCGGAGGCTCATGATATAGCCGAGAAGGTCCATGACTCGGTTGAGCAAAATGTAAATCATGTGAAGCACTGCATGGTACATGTAAATCCTGCGGACTGAAAAGGTCTGTGAAGAAATATCCGGCAGAAAGCCCGACTGTATTTGGTGCTGCTGTTTGACAGCCGGTCTCCGGTCGATGATTACACAGCCTTTAATAATGTTAACCAATTCATTATTAAAGGTTGACAATATCTGTAATAAATGATATGATACCCCGCGTTTATGTGGTTGACACGTAGTAACGACATAATTATAATACATGCATAAATGGGGGAACCGATCGTATGAACAATGTATTTTTGATCGCACTGATCATATATCTTCTTGTCTTTCTTTTGATCAGCATATTGGATATAAAGAAAATATCGGTATTCACGGATTATGCCGTGGCGGGAAGGCGGCAGGACACATTTGCGGTTACCATGACGCTGCTTGCGACGACCATAGGCGCGTCCACGACCATAGGCATTACGGATACCGTCTACTCGATAGGCTTTCCGGGCATCTGGTGGCTTGCTTTCGGCGCTATAGGTCTTATGCTCCAGGCACTCCTCATATCCGAGAAGATAAGGAAAATGAATGTGAGCACTCTTCCCGAGCTTGCCAAAGTCATGGTAGGAAAACCGGCTGAGATACTGCTTGCAGCCATCATAGTTATCTCATGGGTCGGAGTTATCGCAGGACAGCTCGTGGCCATGAACAGTCTGATCACCTTCGCGACCGGAAAGAGCAGTACGGCGCTGTTTTTGATCGTGTCTGCTATTGTCATAGCATATACGCTTATCGGAGGGCAGATGTCGGTAGTCAGGACCGATAAGGTCCAGCTGTTTATCATTATCACAGGAGTGATAGTCTGCTTCTTCTATCTGTACTTCGTCAAGGGCGGAGATACCTACACTGTCATAACGAGCGTAGAGGCATTAAATGAGAATTACAGGCCGGTCAATCTGTTTACGCAGTTTTTTGTGATCGGAGGTGTGTATTTCCTCGGGCCGGATATCATGTCGAGAAACTTCCTTTCCAAGGATGAAAGGACGGCGAAGAACTCTACGGTTATCGCCGGGCTCGTACTGCTTTTGTTTGCCATTCTCATAACCATGGTGGGCATGTGGCTTCGGGCAAATGTAACGCCCGAGCAAATGGGTGACAACAAGGCGCTTATGTACGCGGTGAGCATCATACCGAAGGTGCCGGCGGTACTGCTTGTGTTCGGACTCTTATCGGCAGTCCTTTCATCGACGGATACCTGTCTTATCAATGCGTCTACCATATTTGTCAAGGATGTGCTTGGCAAAGAACGGGTGGCTTATGTGAGGATAACGGTAGCTGTCATGGGAACTCTGGCCGCGCTTTTGTGCGTGACCGGCAGCTCCGATATAGTGACGCTCCTGTCAAATGCATACTCGATCTACACTCCGGGTGTGATCATGCCCCTGCTGGTGGCGATAGTCGCATACGGAAGAAGAGGCTTAAGGCTTCCGGTATGGCTGCTTTCCGTATTTGCGGGCGGAAGTCTCGGACTGTGCAACGCTTATTTTTCAAAACCGCTTGAGTCTGTCGGTGTTCCGGCCGGACTGCTTGGCTACTTCCCGCTTATCGGTATGGGCGTGTCATTTGCGGTCGCACTCGCTTCCGTAAGGTGGAAAACCAAGGAACAGTAAGGATTTATATGGCATTTTGATGCACTTTTTTATGTTGATATAAGAAACTCCGCGTGATAGAATTTCTTTATTGTGAAGAAACGGTCATGCGGAGTTTTTTGGTTATAGATCGGTGAAGAACTTACAGGAGAGTGAAAATGGAGAGAATAATCGATTTATCGGGCGAATTCGCGTTCTGCGCCGATGAGGAAAAAAGAGGCATAGAAGAGGAGTATTACAAAAGAAATCTTGACGATACGATAAGTCTTCCGGGAACCACTGCGCTTGGGAAGAAGGGCAGAGAGAATACCGCAAGAGAGACGGGCTTTCTGACGGAAGAGTATCCTTACGAGGGATATGCGTGGTTTCAGAGGAAGATAAGCTTAAGCGAAATCCCCTACGGACGGAATGCTAAGCTTTTCTTAGAGAGAACCAGACTCACAAAGGTCTGGCTTGACGATACATATATCGGAGAGGGCGACAGTCTGAATGCACCGCATGTTTTTGAATTGACTAATACGTTAGACGAAATCAGAGAGAAGAACGAGGAGAAAAAGGAAGTAAGGCTTACGGTTATGGTGTCAAATACCGGTTACCCGACCAAGGGAGGTCACCTTACCTCGCCGGATACACAGACCAATTGGAACGGTATCACGGGCCGGATAGAGCTTCAGCTCAGAGACGAGATATATATCGATTCGGTATTCATCGATGCAACCGACATAGAGGAAAGAAAGCTTAAGCTTAAGATAAACATAGTCAATACTACGGATGAACCCGTCGCAAAGAAGCTTTATACCGGTGTCAGCGATCCGAAGGATCCCGAGGTCTTCTGGATGGCGTCAAAGGATGAATTATATCTTACTCCCGGTGAGCAGGCAGTTATGATGGAGGTTGTCTGCGAGGGTGCCAAGCTCTGGAGTGAGTACACACCGTATCTTTATACCCTGTCCGTGAATCTTGAGGGCTCTGATGATATGTACTACTGTGATACGGTAGGCTTCAGGAAGATAAGCTGCGAAGGTCTTGATATGCTGATGAACGGACACAAGGTCTTCTTAAGAGGTAAGCACGACGGACTTATATTCCCGCTTACCGGCGCTGCTCCGACAACTGTAAAGGAGTGGGTCAGGGTTCTTGAGACTGCGAAGGAATATGGCATAAATCACTACAGGTTCCACACCTGCTGTCCACCGGAAGCGGCCTTTGAAGCGGCCGACAGGGTCGGCATCTATATGTCTCCGGAGCTTCCCTTCTGGGGAGTGCTTGCCGCACCCGGGGAAGAGGGCTACAAAGAGGTCGAGCAGGAGTATCTGATAAGAGAGGGCGAGCGTATACAGGAAAGCTTCGGCAATCATCCGTCCTTTACCATGCTTTCCCTGGGAAATGAGCTCTGGGGAAGCTCCGACAGGATGAACCGGATAATGCACGATTACCGGGAGAAGGACAACAGACATCTTTTTACCATGGGCTCGAACAACTTCCAGTTTGTTCCGGTTATCGTGCCGGAGGATGACTATTTCTGCGGTGTGAGATTCTCGAGGGAGAAGCTTATACGCGGTTCATATGCGATGTGCGATAAGCCGCTCGGACATGTGCAGACCGAAGAACCGAGTACCAGACACAGCTACGACTATGCTTTTGCGTCTAATATAACAGACAATTTGTCTAACACGGCAGACGAGAATGGCTATATAGAGATACAGTACGGAACCGGGGTAAAGAAGGTGAAGGCTTCCGAGGCGGAAGGGCTTAATCCCGACAAGCCGGTCATAAGCCACGAGATAGGACAGTATACATTCTATCCGAACTTCGATGAGACGGACAAATACACGGGAGTGCTCAAGGCAAGAAACTTCGAGGTATTTAAGGAACGGCTCCGTGACAAGGGTATGGAGGAGTACTGGAAGGAATTCTATGATGCGGCAGGCAGGCTTGCAGTGGCCTGCTACAAGGAGGAGCTTGAAGCAGCGGCAAGGACAGAGAAGCTGTCAGGGTATCAGATACTTGACATCCAGGACTTTACCGGGCAGGGAACGGCTCTTGTAGGCATACTCGATGCATTTATGGACAACAAGGGTTTTATCAGCCCGAAGGCATGGAGAGGCTTTTGCTCGGATAAGGTACTGCTTGCGCAGTTTGATTCATACATCCTTCACTCGGGCGATACGCTTAAAGCGGACATATCCATAAGGTATCATGACTTTGAGCATGAGCTTAAGGGGCAGAGCATAAAGTGCTTTTTGAGGGATGCGGACACAGGAAATACCTACGATGCGGCGGTGCTTGATATACCTGACGGATTCTATGGTCTGATATATGCCGGAGAGGTGGAGCTCAGCGTTCCTGAGGTAAAGCGTCCGGAGCACCTGATACTTGCTCTTTCGCTGACCGGAAGTGATGCGTCGAATACCTATGAGCTTACCGTATATCCCGAGACAGATGAGATATTTGATGAGCAGAGTATAAAGGACAGATACGGTGTGGAGCTTGCGACGGATGCGGATGCGGCAAAGGAGCTGCTCGCGCAGGGAAAGAAGGTGCTCTTTATACCCGAAGCTCCGCAGAAGGATGTGAAGGAAACCATCCCGGGTACTTATTGCTCTGATTTCTGGTGCTATCCCATGTTCAGGAGCATAAGCGAGAGCATGGGTCGCGAGATACCGATAGGGACCATGGGACTGCTTATAGAGAACGAGCATCCCGCGCTAAAGGGCTTTGGCTGTCACAGCTACTCGACACCTGACTGGTATGCGGCGACCTACGATCAAAGCCTTGCCGTACTTGATGATATAACGGATAAGTCATACAGACCTATAGTTCAGATGATAGATAACTTTGAGAGAAATCACAAGCTCGGGCTTTTGTTTGAAGGCAGGGTCGGTGAAGGAAAGCTGATGGTGCTGATGGCTAATGTGTTAGACAAAACCATACGCATAGAGGTCAGAACGTTGTTAAAAAGCATATTGACATATATGGCTTCGGATGAGTTTGCCCCGACGGAGGAGATGGATATTTTTGTATAATGACACGACGCTCAGAATAACACGATGCTGCGATCGGAGTGACACCGTGTCATCCTGAGGAGCGTTAGCGACGAAGGATCTTAAAATAAGGAGGATTAAAATGAACGAGAAGATCACACTCACGATAAACAAGCAGAAGAACATAGCCCTTATCGCGCATGACGGCAAGAAGCCTGAGCTGATAAAGTGGTGCAAGGACAACGCGGAGATATTAAAGAAGCATTTCCTGTGCGGGACGGGGACTACGGCGAAGATGATAGCGGATGCGACCGACCTTCCGGTAAGAGGCTACAATTCCGGCCCGCTCGGCGGCGACCAGCAGATAGGCGCGAAGATAGTTGAGGGAAGGATAGACTTTGTCATATTCTTCTCGGATCCATTAACGGCTGCACCCCATGATCCGGATGTCAAGGCACTCATGCGTATCGCCCAGGTTTACGACATCCCCTTTGCCAACAACAAGGCAACGGCGGATTTCCTCATACACTCCACCTATATGGATGAGGAATATGATCATGATGTGATCAACTTCAAGCAGAATATCGCGCACAGGGCAGAGGTACTTCCTACGGAGTGAGATAAGAGTCCCGATCAAAGAAGCATAAGGCAGGCAGGATAATGACAAAAATCCTGCCTGCTTTACATTTTGCTTAAAATGTAGTAGTATGGATAGGATTTTTTCTTTGACTCAATAACTAATTGAAGGAGGATGTAAGATGTCGTTAGTAGTCACTGACCTATACAAAAAGTATGGGGAGAAAACGGTCGTTGACCATATCAGCTTTTCCATGGAGAAGCCCGGAGTGTATGCTCTGCTTGGTACCAACGGTGCTGGTAAGACGACTTCCATCAGAATGACCTTAGGTATGCTTGATAAAGACGGGGGTTCAGCCCTTTGGAACGGCAAGCCGCTTAACTTCGATACCTGCAATATAGGTTACTTAGCCGAAGAGCGTGGTCTGTACCCGAAGTATGCTCTTATCGATCAGATCAGGTATTTCGGTGAGTTGAGAGGTGTATCGGGCAAGGAGCTTGATGACCGTATAGCTTACTGGGCCGAGCGCCTCAAGGTGGAGGAGTATCTCTATCCGGAGAAGGCAGCAGAGCTTGAGGCTAAGGAGGAGAGTAAGAATGCTTCTGCCACGGCACTTAAGCGTCCTGTCAGAAAGAAGAAGGCTAAGCCCAAGAGCCCCGATCAGCTTTCCAAAGGTAATCAGCAGAAGATACAGTTCCTTATAGCCATGCTTTCGGATCCAGAGCTTCTCGTGCTCGATGAGCCCTTCTCGGGACTCGATCCGGTGAATGCCGATATCTTAAAGGAGGTTGTCAGGGAGCAGATAGCTGCCGGCAAGTATATCATCATGTCGAGCCACCAGATGGAGGTAGTGGAGGAGTTTTGTACTGATATCTCCATCCTGAACCGTTCCAAGGTTGTGGTACAGGGTAATCTGAACGACATCAAGAAGTCTTACGGACGTGTCAACTTGACTCTCAAGGTAGAGCAGGACATCACGGACATAATAAACTCACTGGGGATAGATATTTTATCCGAGAAGGAGCATGAGTATAAGCTTAAGGTTACCGGAGACGAACAGGCAAATGCTCTGCTTAAATGTCTTGTGGATAAGGGTATCACGGTTGTGCGCTTTGACTTAAGCGAGCTTTCACTTCACGAAATATTCGTAAAGGCAGTGGGAGAAGAGGCAGGTGAGTCGACAGTTGAGTAGTAATGTATCCAATGTACAGGAGAATATATATGATTCGCGCGGCATGGACAAGGTCTACAAATTTACTTTAAAGCAGACCTTCAAGAACAAGTCGTACCTCTTTACATTTATCCTGTTCGTATTCATTATGGCATGTATGAAGCCCATAAACTACTTCTCGGCAAAAGCCGGTCAGAACTCTTTCGATGGGAACTCGGCTAAAGAGCTAAAAGAGCTTCAGACATCCAATATATATGTATTAAATGACACGACGGTCGACTTCTCCATGAAGAACATAGACCCGACTGCTCTTTCCGATGGTGAAGGTCACGACGGCTCGGCGTTAGTAGTGTTCACCGACAAGAGCAAGGAACAGCTTCTTGATGAGCTTGCCGTAAATGAGATGGCGATCGTCATCGAAAGAACGGATAAGAGCTTTATGATCAAAGGCGTACTTGCGGAAGGGTCGCTGATAGAGCTGTCGGAGGCTGACGCGGTTGTTGACTACTTTGTGGGTGTATTTGATGATGCAAAGCTTTTGTCGGCAGGTATTACGGAGGACAAGCTCAATGCGCTTCAGAAGGGAATCTACATAGGACGTACCGAGACTCAGGCGAGCTTCGAGGCAAGCAATAACAATCAGATACCTTCGCTTACCTTTATGATGTTCATGCTCACCTTCTCGATAGTATCCTTTATGACTACAAGTATGTCTACTTCCTATATCATCGCCTCGGTGACCGAGGAGAAGCAGAACAAACTGGTGGAGAGCATACTTGTCACGGTTCGTCCGATGGCTTTGCTGCTCGGAAAGATATTCGGCATGATGACCTACGTGGTTGCCATGCTCGTATCGGGTATAGTTGCGGCCCAGCTGGTTGATTTTATAATGTTTACCGTTATGGGCTTGGAGAAGCTGCAGGGCGGCGGTGGCATAGATCTCGGAGTCTTCACACGCTTCGGTGTGCCGGGTGCCGTATTTATGGTCATAAGTGTGGTTTTGGGTTACCTTATCTTCAGTGTCTTAAGCGGTATGCTCGGCGGGGCCTGCTCTAAGACAGAGGATATCCAGGCTGCTACAAGTACAGTGATGATGCTTGCGATGGTTGGATATATAGGTACGATCATTATAGGCGGCTTAGATATGCCTGTGCTCAATATGGTATGCGCTCTTGTACCTCCGCTTTCGATATTCTCGCTTCCGGTAGTATTCTTCTGCGGTCGTATAAATGTGGTAATATTTATAATTTCATACGTTATACAGATAGTTTTGCTTCTGCTCCTGGTACGTCTCATGGCGAAGACCTACAGAGTCCTGCTCCTTGCGGATTCAAGTACGCCTAAGCTTAAGACTATATTCAGGGCAGCAAGAGGTTAGGGGGTGACGGAATGTTCAGAAGATTTGATAAGGTATTTGGATTTACATTTAAGAATCAGGTGAAGTCCGGTGGCTACAAAACCCTGACCATCGTAGTTGCGCTTCTTTTATTAATAGTTCCGGCGGCTATCTTTTCCATAGTTGCCGCATCAAGCGAGGATGAGACAAAGGAGATAGAGTCCTGCGGTGCAGATAAGATATATGTCGTAAATGAGCTTGCTCCGAACGCAGACTATAACATGCTTAATGCCTCAAGCGATGAGATACACAAGAACTATACGAATATAACTTATGTCAATGCGGCTTCGACCGAAGAGGCATTTGCGGCAATTGCTTCGGCGGGAGAGAAGACCTCTCTTGTTCTGTACGTTTATACTGACAACGATGGAACGAACACTAAGACCATCATACCGACCGGGTCGAGTATAGAGAAGGATACTGCGGATAATCTCAAGGAATATCTGAAGGACAGAAATCTGGTATTTACGCTTATCGCCACGGATATGATCATGGCGGATATGGCTTCCATAGGGCTTCCGAATGAGGGCGGTGTCTACTCTATAGATGGTTTTAAGACAGGGCAGACGATATATGAGTCAGATAAGGAAGCTTTGCAGGAGCATGATAATCAGTCTATGGTAACGGGCTTCAATACCATTCTTGTCTATGTAACATTTATGGTCGTCTACTTCATAGTGCTTGCCTACGGCAACAGTATCATGCAGACCATAGTAATGGAGAAGTCGTCCAAGCTTATGGATACCATGCTCGTGTCGGTTTCTCCGTCATCCATGATATTCGGTAAGATGCTCGGCGTACTCCTTACGGGTATCATACAGTTTTTCTCTTGGATACTCATGCTGGTGCTCGGACTCTTTGCGGGAGTAAAGCTGACTGATGTGATAAGACCGGATAATGACTTCAAGGTAGTTACATTTTTAAAGAGCCTCGGCAAGCTGGGACTTTTCTCACCGGTAGATGTACTGATAGCAGTGCTTGTGCTTATGTTCGGACTTGTATTTTACTGCTCGCTTTCCGCAATCGGCGGTGCTATAAGCTCAACCAAGGAGGAGGCTGCAAGTAATCAGTCGCTCTTTATCATACTGCTTATAGTAAGCTTCTACCTGGTACTTATGATGGGACTTGATTCCGAAACTGTTCCGACATGGCTTTACCTCTTCCCGGGTACTTCGGCCATGATGCTGCCGGGTGCCGTGTGCACAGGTGCCATATCTACGGGAATTGCGGTTGCGGGACTTGCTATCATGGTAGTATGTACGGTTCTTCTGCTTGTGCTTGCAGGAAAGCTCTACACTATGATGGCACTTTACAGCGGTAAGAAGGTCGGCTTTGCCGATGCGTTTAAGATGCTTTTTGCAGGGAAGGACGCAAAGCCGAATACGTAATCTATAAAGACTTATAATGTGTGTATGATCGGGCAGGGGAGATGCAATCGCACCCTGCTCGCTGCGCCGCCCGCGTGTCACGCAGTGACAGATCACATCACGCGGCGTGTGCATAAAAAAACGGCAGGTCGGTTATCCGGCCTGCCGTTTTGGGTAGGGAGGTATTATTCTATAGTGATCGTCTCCTCTACAGGAAGCTCCTTCTTAGGCTCAACCTTAGGGACGTCGATCTTCAAAACTCCGTTCTCGAAGCTTGCCTTGAGCATATCTCCGGTTACTTCCTTGCCTACATAGAAGCTTCTCTGGCACTGTCCGTATACTCTCTCACGGCGGATATACTTGCCGTCTTCATCCTTCTCGGAGGTCTCTTCATCGTGCTTGGCCGATACTGTGAGATAGCCCTCCTTAACGGTTGCCTTGATGTCTTCCTTCTTGTAGCCGGGGAGCTCAAGATCGAACTGATAGTGATCGTCAAACTCTCTTACATCTGTGCTGATTCCCTTAACGCTTGTGTCAAAGCCGAACCTTGACGGTGCGAAGAAATCTCCGAAGCCTCTCATAAGGTCTGAAAAATCATTTGCGAAATCCTTGGTATAAATACTTGGTGTATACATAGGTCATGCCTCCATTCATTTTGTAAAAACTGTTTGTAAGCTCGCTTCAGGTAAGTCTCTTTTTTACTTCCTTCCTGAAGCTTGACTATGTTATATCACCTTTTGTTAGCACTGTCAAGAGGTGAGTGCTAATTAAATTGTGAACAATTTATGAATTCTGACAAAATGCATGCGGCTTGGCCCGATCTGTCGTTGAAAGCCTTGTTTTAACCGATTAAATGTGTTATATATTTATCTTATGTATGTGATTGTTAGAGGATATAAGGTGATTTGCGAAGGCTTCATCGGACTTGCGCATATGTATCGGTACACTATCATATGGGACGCGGCGAAGGAGCATTAACGGAGGTGCTTATATGACTTTTGGATCTGACGAATTCTTTGAAAGGCTGCAAAGCTGTATATCATCCGATACCCCTTCGGACCATGATATCTACAAGGAACTGGTGGATGTCATAAAAAAGTATAAAGGATATGAAATATACAAGAAGGTCAGGAACAAAGCGGCTGTGGAAGATATATTGCAGGAGGTTAATCTTGCGGTGTTCAAGGGGCTTGTGGACTTCCTGCTCGATTCGAGGAACAACGCTCCCGCCCAGAGAGAAGCGTGGCTTAATTCTATAGTCAGGAATAAGATCGTTGATTATCTTAGAAGAGAAAATGATGAGGTCGATACTACGGATCCCGAAGGCAAGCCGGCTAAGGAATATGTCCCGAAGGCCGTTTCGCTTGAGAAGATCACAACAGATGAGGATGGTAACGAGAGGGAAATAAGCGCAAATTCAAAAGGCGCTGAGGATACCTATTTTGACAGCTTCGCATCTGACTATCTGGTGCGCCGGCTGCAGCATCTGTTCGGATTAAATGTAGCGTTGGACAGGCTGCTTGGGTACTGCTACTCCAAGATAATCATACCGCTTGAGTCCGCCAAGGGCTTTACACAGAGGAACAGCGGAAAGGCGACCTATGCCGCATCAAGGCTTAACGGCAGGAATATGGCCGAGATCGTATCAAGCTTTAAAAATGATCTTAACAGTTCGCTGAACAGGGTATTTCCGGATAAGCTTTTCCTTCCTTTGGAGAACAGGCTGAACGATAAGAAAAAGAACTCGGACGTAAGGTGGAGAGATACAACCTTTATGATGAAAAGGACAGCGATATCCGATGCGACCAATGATATACAGAAAAAGGTTGATGCAGAGACCGTACGGATACAGAACGGGAAATAAAATGATCATGAAATGATTCTTCGGGCTTGCGCAAAAGTGCTGACATGACACGATGCCGGTATCTGAGCAAAAGCCTGAAGGATCCCGGAAGGAGCAATGATATGGACAGACATCTTGATTTTGATGATATAGTTGATTTTATATATGCGGATAAGTTGAATGAAGATACA
>ONVB01000099.1 GCA_900321145.1 uncultured Eubacteriales bacterium
GTATTCTTTACATTTTCGGGAAAATGAAGTATAATCTTGGAAGTTATGTGTATTTCACAAGGAGGCTATGACCATGGGAAAATATTTCGGAACAGACGGCTTCAGAGGTGAAGCAAATATCGACCTTACAGTAGAACATGCTTATAAGGTGGGTAGATACTTAGGATATTACTTCGGAAAGGATAAAACCGGAGAGGACAGGGCAAGGATAGTCATAGGCAAGGATACCAGAAGATCGAGTTATATGTTTGAGTATTCTTTGGTTTCGGGTCTGACCGCGAGCGGAGCGGACGTGTATCTGATGCATGTAACACCGACTCCGAGTGTATCTTATATCGCAAGGACAGACGAATTCGACTGTGGCATCATGATATCAGCAAGCCACAATCCATTTTATGATAACGGAATAAAGCTCATCAACAGTCACGGCGCCAAGATGGATGCGGCAGTTGAGGAGGAGATAGAGCGCTATATAGACGGAGAGACAGGTGAGATACCGCTTGCCACCAGGGAGAAGATAGGAAGGACAACCGATTATTCCATGGGAAGAAACAGGTATATCGCTTATTTGATGACGCTTCCGACCAGAGCGTTCAAGAATTACAAGATCGGTCTTGACTGTGCGAACGGTGCGTCTTTTACGGTTGCGAAGCCGGTTTTTGACGCTCTCGGTGCGAAGACATTTGTCATGGGAGACAAGCCCGACGGAACCAATATCAATCTTGACTGCGGTTCCACTCATATCGAAGCTCTTCAGAAGTTCGTGGTGGAAAACGGGCTGGATGCGGGCTTTGCTTACGACGGTGACGCCGACAGGTGCTTAGCTGTGGATGAGAAGGGCAATCTCGTGGATGGTGACGCGATCATATACATCTGCGGTAAGTATATGAAGCAGCAGGGGCAGCTCACGGGAAATAAGGTGGTCACAACCGTTATGTCTAACCTCGGGCTTTACAAGGCACTTGACGCGGCTGAGATAGGCTATGAGCAGACCACGGTCGGCGACAAGTATGTCTATGAGAATATGATGGAGAACGGATACGTATTGGGCGGTGAGCAGAGCGGACATATCATCTTCTCGAAGAATTCACAGACAGGTGACGGCGTGCTTACCTCGTTAAAGCTCATGGAGGTCATGGTAGAGGGAAAGACCACTCTTTCCGAGCTTACAAGAGAGCTTACCATATATCCTCAGGTTCTGGTAAATGTAAAGGTGAAGGATAAGGAAGCGGCACTCTCGGATCCCGATGTATTGAAGGCGAAGGATGAGGCTGAGGCGAAGATAGCCGGGAACGGAAGGATACTCCTTAGAAAGAGTGGAACAGAACCTCTTGTGCGTGTCATGGTAGAGGCAGAGACAGAGGAGCTGTGCAGGGAGTATGCGGAGTCCGTTGCGCAGGTGATAAGAGATAAGGGTTACGAGCAATAGGTCGGTGCGAAGCGATACAAGGATCTTTACGGGAGGAAGATAATGAAGATAGGTATAATAATTGCGATAGAGAGAGAGCTTAAATCCTTTTTGGAGAGCGGTCACGATATCACGGAGGAGCATATCGGAAAAAGAACAGTATATTACACGGAGATGTTTGGGCATGAGATAGCCGCAACACTTTCGGGGTACGGAGAGATCGACGCGGCTGCGGCGACTCAGTTTCTGATAGGTCATACAGGCTGTGAGCTTGTGATAAACTTCGGTGTGGCAGGCGCGATAGTTCCCGGACTTAAGGTGGAAGATCTGTTCCTTGTCGACAAGGCATGCCACTATGACTATGATGTATCACCTATAGATCCCGTAAAGAAGCACCAGTATGCCGAGTATGAAGATGAGTTTATACCTCTTGATGCGGGCTTAAAGGAGCTTGTGGTCGAGAAGCTTCCGTCGGTTAAAACCGTGTCAGTCGCAAGCGGTGACCGTTTCGTGGATAAAACCGAAGATAAGGAAGCTTTGGCTTCTCTCGGTTGTCAGATATGTGATATGGAGATTGCTGCCATAGCAAGGATATGTCTTTTTAATGATGTAAAGTGCCTGTCCGTAAAGTGTATCAGCGATACATTTGAAGGAGACGGCGGTGACTTCAATACAAATGTTATAAACAGCGCAAAGGCAGCTTTTGCCATGCTCAGGGATGTGCTGCAGGTGCTGTCGCTTTAAAGATCCTGCAAGGAAGCTCGCGCCGGTGCGGGAAAAAAACCGGTATCAGGCTGTGGGGCTGTTCGTAGCACCGGGGCGCGATTCTTTACATTTTGCACATATTAAGGTATAATATAAAAGATTATGTCTGTAACAAGGAAAGCAGGTAATGAAGCGTAGATTAAGAAAGCTTGAAACTTCGATACTGTTTGTGCTGAGGGCGTTGCTGTACGGCTCGCTCTTTTTGGTATTCTATCTGCCTTACGGACGTTACAACTTCCAGCTTTTTAATATATCAAGAACCACGGCGGTGGTTATCGCAACCTATGTTATCATAGCTTATATGTTCTCAAATATCTACGGTCGATATGATGTGGGCAAGAGAAAGAGCAAACCGATAGTTCATTCATTGGTGCTCACCATGCTGTTTACTGATGCATTTTCCATACTTGCCCTCTCGATAATGAACACCAACGAAAAGAAAAATGAACACTTTACCATAGAACAGCCGCAGCTGATCCTGCCGATATTTGTGGCTCAGCTTATAATCATACTTGTCTTTGTGTATGGCGGAAACAAGCTTTACTTTACCATATACGATCCCGAGGACTGTATCATAGTAACCTCATCCCAGCACAGCTTAAACGAGATCGCAAGAGGGGTGTCGAAGTATAAGCTTCAGTACAATGTCACTCAGGTTGCCGACTACAGGGATAAATCCCTGAAGGAATATATCATGGAGCACGACACGGTATTTGTCTATGATGTTCCGATAGCCGAGAGGACGGAGATAGTAGAGTTCTGCTATCAGAACATGAAGAGCATATACTTTAATCCCGACATGCATGATGTGGTGGAAAAGAGTGCAAAGCATATTATCCTCGATGATGTGTCGATGTACGGAAACTATTCCAAGGGACTTACGCTTGAGCAACGCGCTGTAAAGAGGATCATGGATGTATTCATTTCGGTGGTTGCGATAATCCTTACCTCGCCTATCATGCTTATATGCGCGATAGCGATAAAGCTTGAGGATCACGGAAAGGTCATCTTCAAGCAAAACAGGGTGACGAGGAACGGAAAGATATTCTCCGTATATAAGTTTAGGACCATGAAAGAGGATGTGGAAAACTATGCCTACGTGGAAAATGACGATCGTGTTACCAGGTGCGGAAGGGTTTTAAGAAAGTACAGGATAGATGAGCTTCCTCAGTTTATAAATGTATTAAAAGGAGATATGAGCGTGGTGGGACCGCGTCCCGAGATGCTTACAAATATATTCCATTATACCAATGAGCTGCCGGAATTTGAGTACAGGCTCAGGGTAAAGGCCGGCATAACCGGATATGCGCAGATAGCCGGAAAGTACAACACCTCTCCAAAGGATAAGCTTATCTTAGACCTTATCTATATAGAGGAGTACAGCTTCTGGCAGGATATAAAGCTGCTTTTCCAAACGCTGATCGTGCTTTTAAAGCGCGACAGTACGGAGGGCTTCCATACAGAGCATGAGCTTAACTTCATGGAGTATAAGGAAGCGGAGGATACAGAAGAAGAAAACAGGGAGTGACACTTAAGGCGCCACGAGATAAGAGAAGGATGTATAGGGAGGAGTAAGGGTATGAGAAAGATGAAACTTTTTCTGGCGGGTGCGGCGCTTGCTTTGCTGCCTTTGATGATGCCTGCCGGAAAAACACTTGCGAAAGAGCAGGCAAAAGCCGGAAATGATGATACTGTCGGCGCTATAGTAGAAGAGGTTGAGACCATAGGCGGGGGCAATCTTGACACGGTGATAACCTTGGAGGACGGCACGACTGCGGAAGTGGACAATGCGGTTCTTGCGGTAAGCCTTGAGGAGATTAATTCTGCCGCACCTGATTCTGTCGGCATTGAGAGCTATGAGGTTGTATATGAGGAGCAGACCATTCTTTTGGTTGAGCCCGATCAGCTTGCCGGTCTCGGGATACAGAAGAAGGAAAACGGA
>ONVB01000239.1 GCA_900321145.1 uncultured Eubacteriales bacterium
GGCTTCGGCTGCTCATATTTTGGCTCCTGCTTTGCAGGCTTCTCCTCCGGCTCGGTCTCTGCTGCCGAAGCGATAAGAGTCTCGGCGTCCTTCTTCACCTCATCCACCATACCTGCTGTGGTCATAACCTCTTTCTGCTTGTCGGAAAGCATGCTGTAGAGGAAGAGAACCTCCTTGTGGTTTCTCTCGATCTCCTCATTTACGGTGACAGCATAATCGCCTAACGCAAGAGTCTTCTCATTTACAAGCTCCGAGAGTCTTGACTCTATTCCGGCCATCCTGTCTTCCACCTTCTCGTCCATGTAGTCAGAGATAAGCTTGTCTATCTGCTGTTTTTTCTCTTCGGACAACTCGTTCGGGATACTTATTTCGGCATCCTTTTCAGCATCCTCCCGCATCTTCTCACCGAGCAAAAAGCTTATGATGATAAGTGCCAAACCAACTATTGTTAAGAAAATTACCGTACCTGACATTTTAATATACCTCTTTTTTATAATTTGATATCTATATTGACCCTCTTTGACGAATCATCGCCGTCATCGGGGTTTTTAGCCTGTTTTTTCTTCTTGCGGAACATATCGGAATAGGTGTTGTTTCCCTTTTCCCTCGCATCAGGCTGGTGCTCATAATATACGCCGTCCTCCTTCGCAAGCACATCCTCTCTTATCTGGCGTTCCTCCTCGCGCACCTCCTTCGAGGCGTTCTGCGCAAGAAACACACCCTGCGAGTCTGTATGCTGCTGTATGGACGCTATCGGAGTAGCACTCTGCATAGACACTATAGGTTCTAACATATGACCACCTCCTTAGAATCCCGTTTGTTTTATGGAGCCGTCCATGACCTTGTACCAGCAGTGAGAATCACCCTTCTTCACCGTATGGCTGTACTTCGATATAAATATCGATACTCCCATAAATGTGCTGCCCGCAACCTTCACGCTTCCCTTGCTTCCCTTTTCAAGCTCGGCCTTGATCTCCCTGAGTCTTTCGTTGAGCTTCTCCTTATCCTCCTCGAGCTCATCCAAGGTTGCATTATATACCTTGACCTTCTTTAAGTCCTCTCCGCCAAGCTCCTTGCCTTTTTTTATCTTTTCCTTATATACTCTCAGGTAAGACTCGGTCTCGGCATATCTGTCGTTGATCTCATTGACCTTAGGTATCAGGTGCTTTAATTCCTCATGAAGCTCGGGCTTCACGCCCACCTTGATCTCAGTGCGCGTTTCCATCTTATTTCCTATGGTATTTGCCTCCACATAGTGGCTGCACTGACATACACCGCCCACTATAAAGCCTTTTTTTCCGTGGACGATTATGCTCTCTCCCGCAGTGATGTTGCTTTGAAGTATGGAGCCTGCGGTCACATCGCCTCCGGCCTCGACCTTGGCGCCCTCGAAGAACTGAGCGCATACATCGCCTCCGGCCTTTATATAGCCCTTGCTCATACCCTGCACACCGCGCTTTATGATGACATTTCCGCCGGCTTCAAGTATAGCACCTTCTACGACGCCGTCAACCTCTATATCACCCTTCGCCTTCACACTGAAGCCTGTCTTGACGGTTCCCTTCACCTGAACATTGCCGTCATACTCTATATCACCCGTTGATGCGTCCACATTTGCGGGTACCACGTAGGCGCTCGACACAAATACGGTTCCCTGCACCAGCGTTACATTTCCGTCCACATCACTTGTCAGCGTAGTCTTATCCTCTGACTGAGTTATGTTCTTGCCGAACTTGAACGGCTTAACCTTAGGCTTGTTCTGGGGAATCTTCTTGCCGTATATGCTCATGCCCGGCTGCCCGAGGGTATGAGGCGTCATTTTCGCCAGGACATCACCCTTATGTACGGTGGCAAAAAGCTGCATCGCATGAAAATCCACACTTCCGTCCTCGTGAAGCTTAGGCTTTGCAAGAGGCTTTGTATCGAAGAAATACTCTATCTTCGTATCCGTCGCACGTACCGGCGCAAGTCCCTTCACCATAACGATGTTTGTACAGTACTGTCTGTGCGACAGGAACATATCTATCATCTTCTCGGAGATACCGTAGTTTATCTTGAGCCGCTCAAACTCACCCATTATCTCCCTTTTTGTCATCAGGCTTCCGCCGTTTGAAGGGGGATAGAATCTTACATAGGCGGACAGCATATCCTTAGCCGGAAATACCCTGGCCTCCTCATGGATCGTATCTATTCTTTCCGATGTGAGGCGGATCCGCGCTGCCGCATCGCTTAAAGACTCCATGGCCATCTTGAGTTTTTCCGCAGAAAAACCATACACACCGTGACTCTCTATATAATCCAGGACCTCCTGATGATCAAGCTTTTTGCCTCCATCACGAGGAGGATAGATATTCAGGTATGTGCCGTCATCCCTTATCTCTAATCTGAAGAATGAATTCTTGTACTTCAATACCCTACCCCATCATCACCGCAAATGCGTCTCCGAGATACTTCTTAAGCTTCACCAGCGCTTTCGAGTGAAGCTGGGATACCCTCGACTCGGATACCTCCATCACCCGGCTTATCTCCTTCAAGGTCAGCTCCTCATAGTAATAAAGCAGGATAACCCTCTTCTCCTTCTCGGTGAGGGAATCCATTGCAGTTGCAAGGTTGGCTCTAAGCTCCTGCTCAAGCACCGAGCGCTCAGGCTCTACCGTCAGATAAGACGGATTGGATCCCGAACCCACATCCTGCCCCTGCTCCATAAAATCATCAAGCGACGAAATGTTGCTTATATTGGTCTGACCTACCCATTTGCAGTACTCATCTTCTGTGATCTGCAGCTCCCTGGCCATGTCCTCATCCGTATAATTCGGACCTATCTCGGCCTCGAGCTTCTTCATGGCCGCTTCAATCGACTTCTGCTTGGCTCTTACCGACCTCGGTATCCAGTCAAGCTTTCTGATCTGATCCAATATGGCGCCTCTAATCCTTAAGCTTGCATATGTCTCGAACTTGATACCCTTTCCGTAATCAAACTTGTCTATGGCATCTATAAGCCCGAATATCCCGTAACTCACCAGGTCGTCATACTCCACGTTTGAACCGAGATATACATTTAACCGCCCGGCAACGACCTTGACCAAAGGAACATATTCAATTATCAGCTGCTCACGGATCACCTGAGTCCTGGAATGATTATACTCGATCCAGAGCCGCTCCTTGTTGTCTAATATAGCCATACGGCTTTAACCCCTTTACTGTTCCTGCTCCCCGCTTTCGTCTCCCTCTGCATTTTCTTTCTCGGAGGGATTGACAGCATGAACCTTCTCCATTTTTCTTATCTTATCGATTGCGATCAACGCAATGGTCGATATAATATAGAATACTATTATGACCACCAAAACTATAAGCAGCGACTTGACCATCTCCCGCTTATATTTAATATTCAGCAACAAAGCAATAAGAGCCGCTGAAAGTACGATTATGGCTCTTATATTTCTATTCTTCTCTTTATCTGACATATCTCCACCGGCTGTCCATATATTATATGATATGCCTCTGTCTTCCGGCAGTAACTATCTCGTAATCAAAAGTCTGAGGATCGAAGATGACCGTACGACCGCAGTTTTTGCCGCAGTCCTCAGCCACAAGCTTTATCCCGTAGTAGGCAAGCTTCTTCCTGACCGCTTCCGCATTCTGGTCGCCTATCGAACCCAAGTCATTCTTTGTGGAGAAATTGAAGATCATCGCCCCACCCGCCATCTTGGCTCTCAGGTTGGAAATGAGCGAGCCCTTTTTCTTCATCTCTGCCACAAGACAGTCCATACCGGTATCGGCAAACTTATACTTATTTTCGTTATTTCTTATCTTGGTGCTGTCCGGGAGCATAACATGAATAAGCCCTGCCTGCTTAGTCTGCTTGTCATATAAGACCACCCCGACACAGGAACCGAGACCTATGGTAGTTATCTTATCCGGAGGAGATACAAACTTTAAATCGGCTATGCCGACCTTGATCGTTTCACCCATCTAATCTACACCTACCCCCAGATCCCTTAGCAACCGGTCGTAGGAATGCTCATCGGAAAATACCATCACATAGCCTCCGAGTTCCTTTTCACCGTCTGTAAACTTCGAGTCCACAAGAAGCACCGCATCTCTGACCTTGCTTATATGAATGCAAGGTATATCAAGTATGGCACCCGCCATATCCACACACAGCTGCGGCGGTGTATACCTGAACTTCTTTCCCGTAAGCGACTCCATCGATGCTACATAGGAGCCGATCATTATATTTCCGACTTCTTTTATCGCGGATATTCCCATTTCCGTATGCCAGTCAGCCGATTCGTCGTGCATCACGCTTCTTACAAGCTTGCCGGCGTCCTCCAGGCCTATCACGAAGAGGATCATGGCATCAAGCTCACCCTCGAATGCTGACAGTATTCCCACGACCGTCGCCTCGGGACCTCCTATCTTGTTGGTAAGCTCATCAAAACCATAAAGCTCAACCGCCGGAGGGGTAACCTCCAGTTTATCGGAAAGCATAACAGAAAGGGAGGTAGCCGCATTTCCGGCACCTATATGACCAAGCTCCGCCAAAGCGTTGACGACCTGATCCGAAAGAGCCGTTTTATTCTCACCCATACAGTCTACCCCCTCGTATACTACTATTCATTATCGATGTCTGCAATAAGTGCTCCTATATTGAGCATGGAGATAAGTGTTCCGTTGTACTTGCCCACGCCCGAAAGATAAGCCTTGATATCGGCAGAATCGGAAGAAATCTTCTCTATATTGTCATCTGTCAGAGTGACTACCTCCTTGACCTCATCTACAAGCACACCTATCTTGTTGTTATTATTGCCCTCGAGCTTTAAGATGAGGATCCTTGTCTGGTTCGTGTTCTCCTTGTCGGGAAGCTCGAACTTCTTCCTCATGCTCATGACCGGGATTATCTCACCTCTTAAGTTGATTATGCCGAGGAAGTAATGCTGAGTGTGAGGAACCCTTGTTATCGGCTGAAGTCTGACTATGTTGTCGATATAGCTTATGCTTATTCCGTACTGCTCGCTGTCAAACTTTATGATAATGTACTGCTTAGTGTCTAACATCATTTCGTCCATCTTCACACCCCCACTATACCAATGTATTCGAATCTATGATAAGAGCAACTTCACCGTTACCTAAGATGGTAGCTCCGCTTATCATCTTCGGAACTCTTATATACTTGCCGAGAGGCTTGATAACGATCTCCTGCTGTCCTAAGAGATTGCTTATCACAAGACCTGCCTGCTTGTCGCCCTTCTTGACTATTACGGCGATAAGGCTCTGATCCTCATTATCATCCACCTCGGTCTCCGTCTCTTCTATATCAAGGACCTCACTGAGTCTTACAAGCGGTATAACGCTTCCGCGGAGATTGATGACCTCCTTGGTGTGAACATACTTGATATCCTCGGGAAGTATCTCCTCTACGGTCACTATGGAGTTGAGCGGCAATGCATACTTCTCACCGCACACATCTACCATAAGTGCCTGAATGATGGCAAGTGTAAGCGGAAGTCTGGTGATAAATGTGGTACCCTCGCCAAGCTTGGATTTAACCTCCACATCACCGCCCAAGCCTTCGATCTTGTTCTTTACCACATCAAGACCTACGCCTCTTCCGGATACATCCGATATCTTCTCTGCTGTCGAGAATGCAGGCATGAACAGAAGGTCGATAGCTTCCTTATCCGTCATATACTCAGCCTGCTCTTCGGTGATCGTACCCTTCTCTAAGGCCTTCCTCTTTATCTTCTCCACATCGACACCGGCACCGTCATCCGATACCTCGATGGTTACATTGTTACCGTCCTGATAAGCGTCAAGCCTTATGGTACCTACCTGAGGCTTGCCGAGTTTTAATCTGTCTATGGTAGACTCAAGACCGTGGTCTGCAGCATTTCTGAGCATATGCATCAAAGGATCGCCGATCTCATCGATGACCGTACGGTCAAGTTCAGTATCTTCACCGGTCATGATAAGCTCCATCTCCTTGTTAAGCTTCTTGGAGAGGTCTCTGATCATACGCGGGAAACGGTTTACTACGCTCTCGATAGGCACCATTCGAACCTTCATAACCGACTCGTGCAGGTTCGTGGTGACTCTCTCTACGTACTCTATCTGCTCATTGAAGGACTGGTCCTGAACCGCCGAATCGCCGGCTACGGCAACAAGTCCGTTCTTTGCTATTATAAGCTCCGATACAAGGTTCATAAGGTCGTCGAGCTTCTCTATATCTACTCTTACCGAGCGGTTTACAACTGCCTTGCCCGGCTTGGTATGTGCCGGATGCTTCTCATCCTTCTTCTCCGACTTTGCGGCAGGTGCGCTTCCCTTATCGGATGCAGTCTCGGCAGAAGCCTCCTCAACCACTGTATCGGTAACCGCATCGGGGATCTCATACTCCTCGATGACCGCTTCCTCTATCTCCGATACATTTTCTATGAGGTGCTTGATCTCTTCCAGCGGCTTGTCTGTGATAATGAACATCGAGAAGTCAAGTTCAAAATGCTCATCCTCTATATCCTGTACGCTCGGAACAGACTTGATGATATCACCCTTGCCCTCAAGGTTCTTGAATACAAGAAATGCTCTCGCGGACTTAAGCAGACAGCTCTCCTGGATATATACCGTCGCCGCAAATACGTGAAGGCCCTTCTCCTTGGCCTCCACCATGGCATTCTTCTCAAAATCGGCGATAGGTATGCTTAAGTACTTCTTCCTTGAATTATCAGCCCCGCCATCTGCCGGTGCTGATGCAGCGTCATCTGAACTTCCGCCCATCTTGTCTACGGTGACGGGCTCGGGCTCGGCAGACGGAGCCGCCTCGTTTCCGCTCTGAGCAAGCGCGCCCTCAAGAAGCTCTATAAGCTCGTCGTTGTCCTCGGTACCCTCATCGGCACTCTCCATGATGTGATTCAGGTAGCCCTCTATGGCATCAAGACACTTGAACACTATGTCGACCATGTCCGCATTGACATTAAGCTTTCCATTTCTTACCTCTGAGAATACGTTCTCCATGTTGTGGGTAAGTCTCTGCATGCGCTTGAAACCCATGGTTCCCGCCATACCTTTAAGCGAGTGAGCCGCACGGAATATCTCGTTGACGGTGTCTATATTCTCGGGCTCGGCCTCGAGTATAAGCACCTGGTCGTTAAGATTGTTCAAATGCTCCTTTGTCTCTTCAACAAAAATGTCTAAGTATTGACTTAAATCCATTATCGCACCCCTACTTTCCTTGTTATTTCATTCGCTATATCGTTAAGGTCGCACACTACATCCACCATACCGGCGTCATAAATCGCCTTCGGCATACCGTATACGGTGGACGAAGCCTCGTCCTGTGCTATAACGAAGATCTTCTGTTTTGCGGCAAGCTGCTTTATACCGCTTGTCCCGTCTGCCCCCATGCCTGTAAGTACCACGCAGACTATCTCATCATACAGATCGAAGTCGCATAAGCTCTCATACATGAGATTGCCACAGGGCTTCAATCCGACTATCGGAGGTGAATCATCGAAGTAAAGCACAGCGTTCCTTCCCGACTGCCTTACCCTTAGATGCATACCGCCCTTGGCTATGTATACATGTCCCTTCTCGATCACATCCCCCTCTTCCGCCTCCGAAACCTTGACCTCGCTCATCGAGTCGAGCCTGTTGGCTAAGGAAGCCGTAAACCCCTTGGGCATATGCTGTACCATGACTACCGGAGCGTTCAGATCCCCGGGCAGCTTCGGGATCACATACTGCAATGCTTTGGGACCACCCGTCGAGCATACCAGCGCAACAAGCACGTTTCCGCTGCCCTTCCTCAGTACCGGATGTTCCGTATGCGCCGCAAAATGTGTCTCACGACGCGGCACATCGCTTATGGCCGTTTTTGCCGCAGGCTCATGTATCCTCGCCGAACCCTGAAATGCATGTCCTGTTCCGGTGTCCCTTCTGTCGATCGTTCTTGACGTATAAGCCTTTAAGTCCTGTGTCCTTCGAGCGCCTGTATCGCGTCCTGTATATGCACCGCCAAAACCCGTATTTCTCCCGAACCTGTCCGCATGGTCATCCTTATCGGTATCCTTAGAATACTTGTCCAGGGCCGAAAGAAGATTGGCTCGAAATACCGGATTGTCATCACGGAAGAGGTGGTCCGGCTTCGGCAGGAATTCCGACGCCCCGAACTTTACAGCCTCAACCGCAGCAAACGAATTCTCGGTTCCGCTCACTATGATGAAAGGAACTGATATCCTCTGCTCCTTAAGCTTCTTTAAGAGAGCTATACCGTCCATTCCCGGCATATCGATATCACAGAGAACCGCACTTATATCATCCTTTTCGGAGATGATACGAAAAGCGTCTTCACCGTTGTTTGCCGTATAAGCAACCTTATATTGTTCTGTATGTTTGATTATATCAGATAAGGCTCTTCTCATGAGTGCAGAGTCATCTATAATCATTATTTTTTTCATATCCGGTCCTCTAAGATTCTTCCCGTTGCCCGGGATGGCACATATCTGTCCGTCGGAACACTATTTAAATCTGCTCTCTTTGGCCCTGTCGGCTCTTTCTCTCTCGAATATAAACCTTACTATGGCGTCCCTTTCCTCGCTCTTCACTCTGAGGAACTCCATTCTCTGCTCGTACAGGTCGCCCTTGCCTTCCATCAGGTTGCTCGAAAGAACTCTTGCCAGCATGATAAAACGCTGCGCTCCCTCCGGAAACGGAAGTACAAAAGTAACCTTTACATACTCGTTTTTCTTCAAAGTCACTCTCTCGACAAGCCTTACACCGCCTCCGCTCAAGTCAAGTGTCCTGCCCGGATTAGAAGGCAGATTCACCTCGGGAACCGAGGTATCCTCCGGCACTCCGGTCTCAAACTCTTTATCTGTTATGGGACGTATCTGACAGTCGAGCTTTATGTTATATCTGTAATACTCCCTTCTCTGAACCTTCGTCGGTTCAGAGAGAAGCTTTATCTCAAGATAAAAGAGATTACCGCTCTTGTACCTTTTCTCGACAGTGCAGTTTGCGGCAAGCAGGCCCTTGCCTGTATAAAAGCATGCGGAAAACTTACCGCCAACCTCGAGCGGTACTATCTTTCCCTCGAAAATAGGCATAGCGATCTGAAGTATACGGTTAGGCATAACATCATATACCTTGCTTATATATACCTTCTTTTCGACATCTTTCCTGATGATCTGTTCAAGCTTTACAAGCTCGATCTTATTGCCTATTGAAACTGCCATAATCCAATCCTCTTTTATCCGATTCTCTTCTTAGATTTGAAAAAGTTGATAAATACTCTTGCCAGACCGGTCTTCTCAGCCGGCGCACTTTCTTCGCTTCCCAGAAGCTTGGCGGTCAGCCTCTCTATGTCCTTGGCCGCAAAGCTTGTCGGAAATGCCTCTATGATCGGCTTTTGTTCGATCACCGCCATGGATGCGTTCTTGTCCTGCTGTACCGATCCGAGGTAGCTCAATGTAGTCTCTAAAAACTTCGAACTCACGGTACTTATCTTCTCAAATATATCAAGACCCTCTGTCTCGCTCTCGACCCGGTTGGCTATAACCCTGATGTCCTTAACTGCCGGATCGTAGTTATCCTTTCGCCTCAATACCTTGAGCAGCGAATAGGAGTCGGTTATAGACGTAGGCTCGGGCGTGACAACCAGCAGCACCTCGGGGCTCATCATAACGAATTCCATAACGGTATCCGTTATGCCCGCACCGGTGTCTATAATAACTATATCGTACATTTTATCCAGTTTTACAAGCTCGGAGATAAGCAGCTTTATGCTCTCCTTGTCAAGCGACGCAAGCTCGGACACACCCGAACCGCCGGATATAAAGCCTATTCCGCTCGGTCCTTCTGTTATGATCTCGTTCAGCGGCTTACCGTCATGTATCAGGTCGAGGAGATTGAATTTCGGCCTTATGCCGAGCATAACTTCAACATTTGCAAGACCGAAGTCCGCATCGAAGACGACAACTCTCTTACCCTTCTTCGCCAGAGAAAGCGCCAGGTTTACCGACATCGTGGTCTTGCCCACTCCGCCCTTGCCGCTTGTCACCGCGATAACCCGCGCATTGCTGCTGTTTGAAGCGTTGTTTTCCTCCTGAACCATCTCTCTTAATTTAGATGCCTGGTCAGTCATATCTACGCACCTCCCAACAGCTTCTTCGCTATCACCTGAGCATCGACAAGCCCTATGTCTTCAGGCACATTTTGCCCCCAGGTGATATAGGAAAGAGACTTTCCCGTATCAAGCTTAAGATTAAGTATGGCACCCTCACCGCTTGTCTCGTCAAGCTTGGTGAAGATCAGTCTGTAATCACATATCTCATCATACGCCTTTGTAATATTCAAAAGATCGTTGTACTTAACGGTTGCCGAGAGCACGAGAAATACCTCGGACTCATACCCCTCAGCCGAGGAAATGATAGCCTCGAGGTCCTTCTTCTGCTCATCATTCTTATGTGATCTGCCTGCCGTGTCAACCAGGATTATATCAATGTCGTCGTAACGCTTTATATTCCTTGTCATGTCGTCGGGCGCATAGATGACCTCGAAGGGAACGCCCAGGATACTCGCATAGGTCTTTATCTGATCAATGGCAGCTATCCTGTAGGTATCCACAGAAAATATAGCTATCTTAAGCTTATCCTTGAGCTTTAGGTTGGACGCAAGCTTCGCTATGGTCGTAGTCTTGCCCACTCCGGTATTGCCCGCGAAAAAGAGCACCTTCGGCTTCTTCTCGCCCGGTTTTATGGGCTCTATGCTTCCGAGCTTTAACACTATCTTCTGATACACGCTCGAAAGTGTATTGTCTATCTGCTGCTTTCCGCCCTTCTTTAAGGCTTCGCTCAGTATCTCGTCTATATGCGCGTCGGAAACCTCGTTTTCCTTAAGCTTCATGCGTATAAGCTCGGTCACGCGATCGCCCTCGTCCGTAGGCTTTTCCTCCGCTTCCTTGCCTTCCGCTTTCTTCTCCTCTGCCTTTGAGCTGTCTTCCGAAGTGCTCTTGGCCGAATCATTTCCGGTTTTTGCGCTGCCGCCTACCAGAGTCTCCCCGCGCTCCCTCTCGGCCGCGCGCTCGGCGGATATCTGCTGCTCAAGAAGCTTGGCTATATTGTTTATCTTTTCTTCTATAGCGCTCTTTGCCTCGGGCGAGTACTCCTTGTTCTCCCCGGAAAATGCCTCGCCGAACAGGCCGCTCTTTGACTTTTCGTCTGCGTCCTTTCCTGACTCCGCTTCCTTCTTTGAATCTCCCTTTTTATCGGATGACTTGTCACCCTTTCTGTCACTCTTCCTGCCGGATTTCGAGTCCTTTTCGCCCTTGTTCCTGTCTGACGGCTTCTCGTCATATCTGTCGATATTGTCATCTATGGCTGCGGTAAGCTCTACCTTTGTCTTCCTGAAAAGCCTTGCCAGTCCCTTCGGCTTGATAGTCTTCACATTCATGACTATCGCGTCGGGGCCTAAGTCCTCCTTCGCAAGAAGGATCGCATCCTTTTCTGTTTGTGCCTTGTACTTTTTGATTATCATGCTCTGTTACAACTCCCGGGTTGTTAATTGATTTATGACACGCGGTGGTTTGATCACTGATTATCATTTACCGTGATCACTCCGAGTGATTTCAATTCCACATCGGAATCTATCTCGTTATAGGAGATGACTATCAGATCGCTGAAGAAATCCGAGGTCATCCTCTTAAAGTACATCCTTACTATGGGCGAAGTGACAACGATAGCCGCTTCTCCCTTATTCTCAAGCTTCTTTATCTCAAGCTCGGTCGCGTTCATTATGCTCCTCTGGATCTGAGGATCGAGCGAAATATATGCTCCCTGCTCTGTCTGCTTTATAGAGCCCATGATCATCTGCTCAACCTTCGGATCGAGGGTGACCACATCGGTTGAATCCTCATCTCCGAAGTACTTGTTGGATATGGCTCTCTTTAAGCTCTGCCTTACATACTCGGTAAGTATGTCGGTATCCCTGCTCGTAGCCGCATA
>ONVB01000160.1 GCA_900321145.1 uncultured Eubacteriales bacterium
ATACAGCCTGTTCTCAGCCGAATCAGGTTCGGCTCCCCTTTTTTGCTTCGTCTGATTATACAACCATTCTCTCGATCATACAACCTTTTTTTTATCTTCTTTTAAAGGTTCTTTTGAAGGCAACAGATCAGTCATACTCTTAAGTCCGAGCAAATCTTTCAATAAAACACATACTATTCTCCGCTGTCAACCTCTATATGACTTCCGTCTTTGTCCTTCACAACATGTATCTGCTGCGGGATATTCTCTATCAGCTCCTCTCTGTGGCTGATCACTCCGACAAGCTTGTTTGTTGATGAAAGGTTGAGCAGTATATCCATGGCGTTGTCTATAGACTTACGATCAAGTGTTCCGAAACCTTCGTCGATAAAGAGAGCGTCCATCTGCACTCCGCCCATATTTGATGACACCGTATCCGACAGGCCGAGCGCGAGGCTCAATGAAGCTTTGAAGCTCTCACCCCCTGACAGGTTTCCGACCGGCCGCCTGCGTCCGGTATAGTTATCGAGCACCTCGAGGTCAAGGAAGTTGTTGCTTCGCTTTCCCAAAGAATCCTCCTGCCGGTAGAGCTCATACTGCCCGTCACTCATAGGCTTTAATCTGCGGTTTGCCGCAGCTATTATCCCGTCAAAGCCCGCAGCCTGTATGTACTGTTCAAGCGTGATCTTGCCGTTGCCCGTGGTACCCTTGACAAGGTCATAAAGCCTCTTGCATATACCGTATTCCTTCTGAACACTCTCGAGATTTCCTTTTCTGCCCAGGATGTTGCTTTGCTTATCCATGTTGCTTTCAAGACGGTTTGCGACTGCATTGTCACGACTTCTTATCTCTCTTACGATATCCTCTTTCGCTTTGCAGGTCTCAAGAAGCGCCTCCGCATCGATCATCTTCTTTCCCTCGGCATCGGTCATCGCTTCGGTAAGCTGTGCCCGGTTGGCAGATACACTTTCGTTATACCTGTTTATCTCTTCCTCCGCTTCGGAAAGCTCATTCTCGGACACCACAAAGCCAAGCATATCTTCCGGCGAGTCAAACCCTTTAGCAAATAGCAGTGAATCAAGCTCACTCTTAAGCTTCTTTTCATCTTCTGTCTGCTTTATCAAAGCTGCTTCCAAAGCCTTAAGCTCACCCGCTATTGCATTAAGTTTCTTATCCGCTGCTGCCTTGGAGTCAGAGGCCTTCTCTATGCTTTGCTCTATGAAACCTATCTGCTTTTCAAACTTTTTCTTCTCTACCGATGCCTCTTGCCAGTCCGCATAGCTTAACTGTTCTAAAGTCGAAAGCTCTGTTCTCGTCCTTGTCAGTGCATTGTCCGTGTCCTTCTTCTTTTGACTCAGCTCATCCTTATCCCCGGCAAGCTTTTCACTTTCTTCACCTATGGCTTTGTCATACGCTTTCTCTGAATCTCTGTAAGTCCGGCACTCCTCATCAACCACAGTCTTTCGATCTGTGTTTTCCCCGATCTTTTTCTTCAGTGTGTCGTTCGCTTCACGAAAAAGCGCCAACAGCTCATCAAGCGCTCTGCCTTCTGCATTTACATCGATCAGGTCACTCTCAAGGCAGTCGAGGATGTTCAGCCTCATCTGATCTTCATAAGCTTCAAGTGCTGTTTTTGCCTTCTCCGCAGATGTATTCGCTACAGCCTTCTTCTCACTGAGCTCTGCTTCCTTAGCCTTCAGACTCTCACAATCCTCATCCGTAAATGACTGTTCGGGAAGTGTCGCTAATTCCGGATGATGAACCGAACCGCATACCGGGCACTTTTCACCCTCATTCAGACCTTTCGCCAAAAGACCGGCCCTGCATCCTTCTATGACCTTTTCAACATGTATACGCTCGGCGACAGCCTTTTCATACTCATCAAAAGAATTCCTGTACACTTCCTGCTTTGACAGAAGATCATTTTGCTTAGCGTTTCTTTCTTTAACCTGTTTGTTTACTATGTCATCAGCCTTGGTCTGAAGCTTCGTAAGACTCTCCGCCTCAGCCTTAAGTCTGATAAGTTCCTCCGGCTTATCTTTAAGCTCTTCTATAACCCGCTTTAAGGATCCGATCTTTTCCTTAAGCGCCTCCTCGCGGGTCTTAAGCTTTCGTTCTTCCTCATCGTTTTTCTTTTCTTCCGCTTCAAGAGAAGCAAGACTTTCTTTCAGCAGATCTCTTTGACGGTACTTGGCTTCCTCCTCCGCGATCTTTGCTACGTTTCTTTTAAGCTGCTCAAGCTCAGGCTTGCGCGACTCTGCCTGATCAAGCACGCCCGCTGCCTGCTCGGCGGTCTTCCCGGCAGACTGCTCTTCCTCTCTCTTGTCACGGAGCTTCTTATCGGTCTCGTCTCTCTCCTTACACTTTCCGGCCCATGATGCGTATACAGGTTTTATCTCGTGAGTCGCGGTCTTTCTTCGTGCAAGCAGTGTCTTTTGTTCCTCGACACTCTGTCTGCGTGCCTCAAGCTCATCTCTTTGTTTCGTGAGTGAT
Organism: uncultured Eubacteriales bacterium; assembly: GCA_900321145.1. Classification (GTDB taxonomy): domain Bacteria; phylum Bacillota; class Clostridia; order Lachnospirales; family Lachnospiraceae; genus Coprococcus_C. The sequence continues at coordinate 2,473 of ONVB01000160.1, forward strand.
TCCAACCTTATTATGGCCTTATTGTTCGCCTCAGCCTTCGCAAGCTCATCCCTGTTTTTGTTAAGCTCCCCTTCGGCTTTCACAAGCTCGCTCCGAACGCAGGCTTGTCGCTTACCGTCCGACTCGATCACCTTCTCCATTGCTGTCAGCATTTCGGACAGATTCCACGCACTCCCGGACCTTTGCGCTCTTGCTTTGAGCTCCTCAAGCTCCTCATGGAACTCATCTTCGCTATCTGCAGTCACATCATTAAAATACTGCACGATGCTCTGCTCCAGAGAACGTTTTTGTTCGTAGCACGAGCCAAGGCGATCCTTCAGCCTGAACTCTACATTCTTATATGCACCCGTATTAAATATAGTGCGCAGTATCTCGGTCCTCTGCTCGGTTTTCGCGTTAAGCACCTCCCAGAACTCTCCCTGCGCGATCATGGCTATCTGCTTAAACTGTTTTTCATCTATGTGAAGGAGCTCTTTTATCGCTTCATCGACCTGCTTTATTCCCTCCACGGGAGCTTCGTCATCCCTGTAAAGAATTGCATTTCCCTTTTCTGTGGTCGTTCCCTCGCCTCTTAACTTCTTTCTTTCGTAAGACGGTTTCCTGTATACATGATATTCATGCCCCTGATGAGAGAAGTAAAAATCCACGAAGCTATCCGCATCACCCTTTGCATAATCGCTTCTGATGCGGCTTACATCCTTGTATGCCCCACTGGTCGTCCCGTAGAGTGCAAAGCATATGGCATCAAATATCGTGGTCTTCCCCGCGCCGGTATCTCCGGATATCAGAAAGAGCCCTCTGTTCTCGAACCGCTCAAAATCTATCTCGGGCATCGTATCGGCATACGGTCCGAATGCACTGATGATAAGCTTAATCGGTTTCAACTTCAACACCTGCCTCTCTTGCGACCATGACCATGTAAGTCAACTCTTCATCGCTTATCTCACAGCCGTACACCTGCCTGTAGAAATCCCCTATCAGATCCGTGAACGATCTGTTCTGCGCTATCCCCGCTATGTCAACCTGCTCTATCTCCCTTGTGTGCGAATTATCATAATCAATCTTGACCGTATAAGGATATGTCTGCTGAATTATGCCCATGGCATCGTTGATCACGTCTTCATCAGTCAATGTGGCATATATAAAGTCCTCGGGACTCTTGATATTTCCCTTATCCAAAAGCTCTTCGAGTTTCCCGCAAATGTGCCGCATATCACGCATGGGTTTGAGCGGTACAAGCTCTATGCTTACATCCTTTTTATCTACCGTGATGATCGGAACCGATTTACTGTTATTTACTTCGCTTAATGAATACTTTAAAGGCGATCCCGAGTACCTGACCTCTTTTCTCCCTACGCTCTGAGGTGAATGTATATGCCCGAGCGCCACATAATCAAAATCATCAAAGCAGTCGTAACCGATCTTCTCCACCGTACCGACATTCAGAGTTCCCGCTCCCTCGGATCCGCCGGGCACCGGGTCCGTCTCCTTTCCTGCCACAAACTGATGAGCGACGAGTATGTTGCATTTATCCTTATCAATCTCAGTATGTTCAAGAACAGTTCTCACCGCATCCTCGTATGTCTCGATCTTCGCGTCTTCATAGAAATGGCGAACCTGTGAAGCCTTGACAAAAGGCAGCAGCCACACACATACATCATCGTCCGCCTCATACTTTTTTAAGCTTCCGTCAAACACCGAAGCTATATATACCTGCCTGCTCTCAAAAAACGCATTGGCGTAGTTCAATCTGTCATCGGAGTCGTGATTGCCGCTGATCATATATGTCTTCACTCCCTTATTCGAAAGCGAAGTAAGGAACGAGTCAAGCAGCCTTGTTGCCGCCTCGCTCGGAACAGCTCTGTCCCACACATCTCCCGCGATCAAAATCGCATCCACGGAGTACTTATCTATGATTCCGAGTATCTGATCCAATATGTACTCCTGATCCGCGATCAGGTCAAAATCCCCAAGCGACCTGCCCAAGTGCAGATCTCCTACATGTAACAATTTCATGAATAACCTCCC
>ONVB01000044.1 GCA_900321145.1 uncultured Eubacteriales bacterium
AAGAATCTTATAATAAAAGGGAGACCACACTGTGTACGATTCACTTTCCGACAGCGACATAGTAAAACTTGCGCAAAGCGGTGACGGTGACGCCACCGATTTTTTGCTGAGGAAGTTTGGCAGACTTGCCAAGAGAGAAAGCCGTACCTGGTTTCTGATAGGCGGCGATGAGGAAGATGTCTCGCAGGAGGGGATGATCGGACTCTTAAAGGCCATAAGAGAATATGACGAGAACAGGGATGCGTCCTTCTCCACATTTGCGGTGCTGTGCATAAGAAGCCAGATAAAGACAGCCATAAGGAGTTCCAAGAGGCAGAAGAACCTTCCGCTCAACGAATATATATCCATATACGGAGACGGGGATGATGACAGCAGGCAGTCCGAGGCGGATGCACCGGACTTCTCGTACGAGCCTGAGAGGATGATCATAGAGAAGGAGCAGCTTGAGGGCCTTAATATGAGACTGAACAGGGAACTCACTTCATATGAAAGAGAAGTGCTCGACCTCTTTCTGGAAGGCCTGCCTTATCAGGAGATCGCGGACAGACTCGGCAAGGACAAGAAATCCATAGACAATGCTTTGAAGCGTATACGAAACAAGCTTAAGGAAAAATGAATAATATGATTTTCGCCGTAGAAGTACGGCAAAAAAAATGAGGTGATATCATACGGGTATCACCTCATTTTTTCATGCACACGCCCGCGTAATGTAATCAGTCACTGCGTGACACGCGGTCGGCGCAGCAAGCATAACACGATCGAAAGGAGAGAAGCTATATGAATGGATATTTTTTGACTGAGACATCAAGAGGTATGGAGAGAGTTGCTCCCGAGGACAGACTGCTCGGGAAGAGAAAGATCTTCTTTACCGAGGAGGTAAATGCCGAGTCGGCAAACCGCCTCATCACTTACCTGCTTTGCCTGGCGGACGAGGACGACAGCGAGGAGATCACAATCTATATCGACAGCCCGGGAGGGGAGGTGGTGAGCGGGCTTGCCGCATATGATATGATCCGGACACTGACGTGTCCGGTTCGTACAGTATGCATAGGAACAGCTGCGAGCATGGCATCGATCCTGTTTCTCGCGGGTGAGAAGCGCGAGATGCTCCCTCATACGAAGATCATGATACACGATCCCCTTATAGCGGGGCTTTCGGGGGCCAAGAAGGCACTTGAGCTTGAGAAGGAGGCAGCAGCCCTTATGGAGACCAGAAAGCAGATTGCCCAGATCATAGCAGAAAGATGCGGCAGGGACATAAAGGCTGTCTACAGGAAGACTAAGGAGGATTGTTACCTGAATGCAGCAGAAGCACTTAACTTCGGAATAGCAACCGGGATCATAGGAGGAATGTGATATGAACTTATCAATGAACGATCTTAAGAAAAAGCTTGTGACAAGTAATGTAAGGGTTCTTGCGGAGGGAAGGATAACACCTAACCTGTCCCTTTTGAACAACAACGATGTGATCATAGGTACCACCGGTTCGGGAAAGACCTCGGGGTATGTGCAGCCCAATATCCTGTGCTGTAAGGACAGTATGGTAGTGGTGGATACCAAGGGTGCGCTGTCCAGGAAGTACACCGGATATCTGAAGAAGCGAGGGTTTGATGTCCATAGGATCAGTTTTGTGTCGCCGGAGAACTCCATGACATATAATCCTCTCGACTTCGTCAGGAGAAATCCCGACGGCAGATACAGGGAGCTGGACTTAAAGAGACTTGTGCATTTGCTGGTTGAGGATGAGGAGAGGGAGAAGTTCTGGAGTAACTCAGCAAGACAGGTGGTGATGAGCCTTATGGCCTTTGTTCTCGAGAAGCTTGACGAGGAATCCCAGCACTTTGGCTCGGTCATTACTCTCTTTGAGCATATGTGCACAGAGTATGCGGAAAATATTAAAAACATCAACAACTCGAATGAGGAGAACAGGTGGAAGGGCATATCCTTCTTCCTTAACCTTGAGGAGGAGAATAAGAACAGCTTCGCCGTAAAGATGTATAAGCTGTATGCGAATACATTTAATGCGGAGAAGACCTGGTCGTGCATAGCGCAGTTTGTGTCTAATGCGTTAGAACCTTTTATCTACGGTGAGTGCGCACCGCTCTTTAACGGCAGGAGCAGCTTTGAGATAGCGGAGCTTGGCAGAAGGCGTTCCATACTCTTCGTGGAAGTCAGTGATAACGACCGTATGATGGATAAGATGGTAAATGTATTCTACAGCAATCTCTTCCAAAGCCTGTTCGAAGAAGCGGACAGCAGGGAGAACAGCTGTCTTAAGGTGCCCGTAAGGATCATGATGGACGACTTCGGGGCAAATGTATATATACCCGGTTTCCCTGATATGATCTCGGTCATAAGGTCGAGGGACATATCGGTCAGCATCATACTCCAGAGCATATCGCAGCTTAAGAAAAAGTACAGTGAGGAGGAGGCGTCCACTATACTCAATAACTGCGATCACATGCTATACTTAGGAGGAACGGATGTGCCGACAGCGCAGTATATAGCGGTGAAGGCGGGGAAGCTACCCGAGACCATACTGAACATGAAGCTTGACAAGGCTTGGCTTTTCGAGAGAGGTTCCGTGCCCGAGACGGTGAGGAAGATCGATTACCGATTTCCGGACACTTTGATGGATGTGTAATGCAGATCATGCAAAGATTCTTTGGCCTGAAGAGGAGGTATTGATATGGTAGAAAGAGTAACGCTTGATGATCTTTTTGAGGAGAATAGCTTTGAAGAGTATTTGAGTGAGTTGCCTGTGGCACGATGCGGTGTTGAGGACGTGATCAACGCATCTGCGGAGGGGCGTGGGATGAGTTTCAACGCTGTTGTGAACAGGA
>ONVB01000117.1 GCA_900321145.1 uncultured Eubacteriales bacterium
GGTCTCCTTTAAGGAAAGCACCCCGGGTATCGGAAGCCTTGTCTTCTCAAATGAAAAGCGGTTCTTCTTGAAATTGTTGTTAGTCATACCGCCTCTTAATGCATCCAATACCGTAATCTTCTTATATCTTCTGCTGATCAATACCGTTACAAGAAGTACAAGTCCGAAGTTAAAGACAGCTGTAAGTACAAGTATCAGAACACTTACCGGTCTGATCCATGTAAGGCCGAGCAGTGATGACATCACATTGCCGAGGGCTCCGCTTCCCAGCGCGCCGAGCAGAAGCCCGAGCGCCGTACCGATTCCTGCCACAAGCCCGACTTCAAAAACAGTTGCGCCGCGGATCTCGCTGACCGTATAACCGGCTGCTTCGAGAATGCCGGTGTTTTTCATGTTCCTCTGTATGAAATTCCTCACCGAGAAGGAGATGATCACCACCGTGATGATCAGAATCAGCACCGCAAAGATCAAGAGTATTCCCATCATTATCATCGGGACGATGGTTGCGCCGCCCTTCATGGTATCCCAGTTTAAGGCCATGTAGCCTGCATACTCCGGGTGCTCGGCGAGGTACGGACCGATCAGCGTCTTGTATCTGTCCGTGACCGCATTCTCCAGATCGATCGTTGTCTTGCCTTCTTCAAGCGACGAAGTATCCCAGTGTCCCATGTGCATAACACCCTCCGAGACATCACCGGGGTAGTCTGCAAGCAGCTTATCAAACATCTCATCAGATATATAACAGTAATATACATTGATGTTCAGGATAACCGAGAAATAAGGATCCTCCACATAACCTGCCACACGGAATGCAGTAACCTTATCGTTCATCTTGATCTCAAGTGTGTCGCCCACTGCCAGTCGATTCTTCATCTGATAAGGAACGGCTATGTCATCTCCCGAAAGCCCCTCCGGAAATGTCATCTTCTGAAGTCGCTGTTCATGCTCATATCTGCCGAAGAAAAACTCGTTATTGCTCCACTCCTCGCTTGCAGCGTTCCTGTAATCCGGTAAGCTGTCAATCACATTTACCGCCTCATAATCTATTGGGTTTTCCTTCTCAAATGCTTCCTTGGCTGCGGCACATGCCTCGGCGCTTTTATCTGTGTAGAGCATGACCTCGGCGCCGTTGATCTTGGCAAATGCATCATCCATCACCTTTCCCATGCCTGTCAGAACCGACACGCTCGAGAAGATCAGGAAAGCCGAAAGCAGCGTCAGGATAAAGAGGGTAATCATATCGCCCTTTTGCTTCTTCATATTGTTTTTTGCGATCATGTATAGTTTGTACATATTACCACCCCATCTCCTGAAGAAACTCCTTCAACCTCGCGTGTCTCTCCTTAGCCTTATCAAGCTGAGGGTTCTTCTCATCCTTGTAGTCACCGGCGTAAGGTCCTAAGTCAAGCTCGTCCGTCACTACGCCGTCCGCAAGGTAGAGGATACGGTTCCCGCGCTCTGCTGCCTTCACCGTATGTGTAACCATCACTATGCTCTGTCCCTTGTCGTTTAAGTCAGACAAAATGTCTAACACATTAGTCGTATTCTGTGAATTCAGTGCTCCGGTCGGTTCATCGGCAAAGAGGATCTGCGGATCGTTGATCACTCCTCTTACCACTGCAACCCTTTGCTGCTGACCTCCCGAAAGCTGCGTCGGATACTTGTTTAAGTCCTGCTCTGTTATCTCGACCCTTGAGAGAAGCTCTCTGCTCTTTTTAGCAAGTGCCTTTCTGTCCTTGGTTTTAAGCAGCCCGCATACCATCACATTGTCAAGCGCGCTCATGCTGTCGTTTAAGTAATTCTGCTGGAACACGAAGCCCGCATGCTCTCTTCTGAACACAGCAAGCCTGTCGTTGTTCAGCTTCGATATCTCTATACCGTCCTTCTTATCATCCGTAAAATATGTGATCGTTCCGAGTGACGGCCTGTCCATCCCTGACAGTGAGTAAAGCAGTGTGCTCTTTCCCGAACCCGAATTTCCCATGATCACGGTGAAATCCCCACTGTATATGGATAAGTTTAGATTCTTTAACACATGCTGCTGCACCGATTCGTTTGAAAATGTCTTTGACAAGTCCTTTGCCGTAAGTATTGCTTTCTTTGCGTTCATTTATAATTCCTCCGTAATCAAGATTCTTCGCTTCGCTTTGCTTGCTCAGAATGACACATTCTCCATGCGTGATACCGGCATGTCATTCCGAACACTACTTTGTTTTTCTCGTTGTACCAAATATACACCAAAAAAGGAACGGAGTCTTAACCCCGTTCCTATCTGATCCTTAACTGATTCTTAAATGCGATCCTTAAATATGATCCTTAACACAATCCTTAAGTGCATCTTAAATATGATCCTTACTCCTCTATGAGCACTGCCCTGCACGGAGCCCCGTCGCTTCCGCCTAAGTTAAGCGGCGCTGCATTCAGGAAGTACACGCCCTCGTTTACTCCGGCAAGCCTTATGCCCTCAAGGAGGATCACCTCTTTTTTAAGCAGCTCGTAATGCACCTGCGCAGGCGCATCCATAGGGCCTACGGTCTGCGATTCATTTCCGAAAAGCACGATCCCCGCCTTTGCGAAAACCTTTGCTCCCTCAAGCGTCATGGTCGCCTCTCCACCCACTAAGATACGCTTTGCCGCTTCCCTGTCGGCAGCTTCGGCCTTCTCCATGATATCCGCCGCAGCAGCTTCGGTGATATCCCCTTCATGCCATGTCACATAACACTTTCCTATAAAAGAC
>ONVB01000031.1 GCA_900321145.1 uncultured Eubacteriales bacterium
ATCTTTACGGGGATATTCTTCCTTGCGGGACTTATCATGCTGCCTGTCGGTATACTTATAGACAGACAGAGAAATGAAGTGATATCCGAGGACAGCGCGATAAACGCAAATTATAACAGAGCATTAAAGAAGTGCAGCGCAGGTCTTTGCGTGGCTGTCACATGGTCGATAGTTGCCATAATAGCCGGATTCGTGGCGGGAACCATCTTCCTTAAGACAGAGCTTTTCATGATAGTGGCAGTGGGGCTTTTCATGGTCATAGAGATTGGGGCTATGATCATTTATTCTATGAAGATAAACAGGATAGAAGAGCATTACAGGAAGGAAACCTCTATAGAGGTGGATGACGATGACAAGTGGATCTTCGGTATGTTCTACTACAATAAGAGTGACAGGAGATTAAATGTCGAGAAGCGCGTGGGAATTGGCGCGACGGTGAACATGGCTCACCCGGTGGGCAAGGTCATCGGTGCGCTTATCATAGCGACACTGATCTTCACCATGCTCTGCATGGTTTGGCTCGGACTTCTTGAGATGACACCGATCAAGGTATATACGGAGGATGGTCTGGTGATATGCCATCAGCTCAGGGATGAGTATAAGATAGAGATAGCGGACATAAAAAGTATAGAGATCGTCGATGATCTTGACTCAAGAAATGCGACACGCGTTGCCGGAACTTCCATGCCGGGACTTGCGAAGGGGCGCTTTTCCATAAACGGTGAATCGTGCAGGCTCTTTATCAATCCCGATGCGGGTGTGTGCGTGCGCATCGAAACCTCAGACAGGGTTTACTATGTGAGCGGCGAGACCTATGAAGAGACGATGGATATATATAACGAACTGAATTAAAGTGTGATGCAAAAAGCAGGGGTTATAACGTTACCATGCAGTGGCCGTCGCTGAATTGGTAACGCTATAACACCCTGATTTTGTTTTCGAAGCATTCTTCAACTTTACAAACTCTGCCATAAGTGGTATAAGGTAAAGGTTGGTATTTGTTTTGGTTTGGAGAGTGGAAGATGGATAACTTTGAACCCGCTGCGGAGGCAGTCGAAGAGAGAGTAAAAACGGAATATAACTTAGGTTTCTTCACCAAAAGGAAGGAAGTACCCAAATTCGCGATAGGCATAATGCTGTTTTTTTATGTGGTGATCTCGGTCGTTGTCGCACTTGCCGCAAGGTCGGGCAAGGTGATCATGATAGGGGAAAATGCGCTGCCGGTCTCTGCATTTGCGGGTGTACTTTCTTCACTTAACAATATAAACCTTATCCTTATGGTGATCTTCTATGGGAAGCTTGGTCTGATACTGTCGGTATTTTTGATCCTGGTCCAGCTTCCGGCAATGATACTTGGCATAATATCAAGCCATAATCTTTCATCAATCCCGGGAGTTTTCCTGAATATCTTAACATTGGTTACGCTTTTTGTTATCTACTCTCATCAGAAGCGATTGGATGAGGAGAGCAGGCGGATGCAGATGCTCTTTGAACAGACGGCGACCGCGCTGGTAAATGCCATAGATGCCAAGGACAAGTACACGCACGGACATTCCTCGAGAGTTGCCGATTATTCGAGAAAACTTGCGGAGCTTAACTATAAGACTGAGGAGGAGTGCGATCAGATATACTATGCGGCACTTCTGCATGATGTGGGTAAGATTGGAATCCCTGTGAGCATAATCAACAAGAAGGGAAAGCTCACTGCGAGCGAGTATGAGGTTATAATGCAGCATCCTTCGCTCGGCGCACAGATACTTGAGAATATAAGCGAGTATCCTTATCTTGCAACGGGAGCGCATTATCATCATGAGCGATATGACGGAAAGGGATACCCTGAGGGACTTAAAGGGGAAGACATCCCCGAGCTTGCAAGGATCATATCCGTGGCGGATGCTTATGATGCGATGACTTCAAAGAGAAGCTACCGTGATCCTATACCTCAGCAGCAGGTGAGAGAGGAGATAGTAAAGGGAACAGGTACTCAGTTTGATCCCGAATATGCAAGACTTATGCTTCATCTCATAGATATGGATACGGAGTATGAGATGAAGGAGAGAGAGAGCTTAGATGAGTTCAACGGCAAGGACGAACTGATAGTTGGAGATCACAGAAGTGCGGTATCTGACGGTATACTGATCAATTCGTGCATGACTACTGTCAAGGTGACGATAGGTTCCTCGGAGGAGGCCACTGGTATTCCTCCCTTGCCGTCGCTTCTGCTCTTTGATGCGGTAGACGGTAAGGCTTACGCCGATGAAAATAAGCAGAGGAATATGGGTTACTTTGAGTACGGTGAGATATGGTTTGACGGAAAAACCGAAACTTCCGGCGCAAGGAAGATGCTGACCGAGTTTAAGAAGACTGCTTCAACGGATGTAAGAAGAAACGGTGATTATAAGATAGATGCAGTAAGACTTAAGGATCATGCATTCATACGCATAACAGGCAAGAGTGAGATAGCCGAGATAACTATCGCTCTTCCGGACAGCACGAGGTTTTTTTATATAGGCCTGACAGGTGAGCATTGCAGGATAAGCGGGCTCAAGGTGGTCAAGAGGGATGAGGAAATACCTGCATCGTATATTACAAGGATAGCGGATGAGATAAGCTATATAGACGTTCCGGCCGGAAATATACCGAATGTCCAGATAGACAATTATCGTACGGCCCATTCCGAGGGGATAGAGATTAGAGACGGACTGAAGGTGTCATTCCATACGATGAGTCTGCCGACTTCGAAGCGTGTATGGCACTGTCCTTTTATCAACATATACAGTGCCGAGGACGGCAGGGTGAACGGAAAGAAGTACCGGGAGCTTGCTTTTATCAGGTTTGACGGCGAGTGCTGGGAATGTGACAAGGACTGTATGTCCGAGCTTGATGTGAAAAAGACCGAGAATTTCAAGGGCTGGGACGAGTGGAAAGCCATCAATAAGACCGGTTATGATGCAACGGTAGAGTTCAGGATCGAAGAAAACAAGATCATTGTTTCTACCGAAAATATGGGCATATCCGTGAAGAATACGGTTACCATGAATGACATCGAAGGACCGATATATGCGTCGCTTACCGGAGACCAGTGCGCGCTCACAAATATTATGATCAACTGATCGAAAAAAAGAACTCTGTATGGGTTCTTTTTTTCGTGCCCGCACACATATATTTTGTCTGTTCACGGGTGGTTATGTATGATATAATAATACGCAGTTTTGGTGCACGCAGGTGTATACTTTTCGTCAGGTGTAGAACGGGTTAAAGGCAGAGAGAAGTATTAAAGACAAGTCTGATAACGTGATATATGAAAATGTAGTCAAGGGTATGTCCGACGGTGTCCTTATCATAGGCTTTGACGGGAAGATAAGGATGGAGAATGCTGTAGTCTCCGAGATACTCGGCTATTCGAAGGAAAGCCTCTATGGAAGGACTATAGCATCGCTTATGGAGGAGGATGACAGGCTATGCCTCAAGGCTGCTCGACTGGTTAAAAAAGAACGGAAAGCTTGACCCGGAAGTAGTGGAAAGCTTTTACGAGAGCAAAGCGTGGAAAAATATAAATGAGGGGGCAAACGAATGATAAGGAAGCTTGCAAAAAGGGGCAATATCAATGACCGTATGGATATTGCGCTGAACAAATTCAAGTCAAGGATGACCTCGTATCCGCCGGGCATGTGTCCGCTGGTTATGTACAGGTCCATACTGCAGATGTCCATGAACCAGTCCTGCGGCAAGTGCGTTCCCTGCCGTGATGGACTGACCGAGGCGGAAAGGCTGCTCAGGATCATACTTAAGGGAGATGGAAACCGGGAGACTCTGGAGAACCTGAAAAAGCTCTGTATCATGATCGCCGATACCGCTGACTGCGCGGTGGGTGTCGTTGCGGCAAATACCATCTTAGACAGTATAGACGAATTTGCAGACGAGTATGAAAGCCATATAAACGAGCAAAAATGCGTGGGACACTCGGTTCAGACCGTTCCCTGCATGACGCTTTGCCCGGCTCATGTGGATGTCCCGGGATACGTGGCATGTATCAAGAACGGCGATTATGAGGGAGCCATAAATATAATCCGTGACAGGAATCCGTTCCCGACAGCGTGTGCCATGGTATGCGAGCACCCTTGTGAGAAGAAGTGCCGCAGGTCTATCATCGACCAGCCCATAAATATACGCGGATTAAAGAAATACGCGGTCGATCAGGTTTCGGCTGACAGTGTTCCTATACCTCCGGCAAATGTAAAGACAGGCAAGACTATAGGCATCGTGGGAGGAGGTCCTTCAGGTCTCACCGCGGCGTACTTCCTTGCGCTTATGGGTCACAGCGTGGAGGTCTATGATGAGCATGAGAAGCTCGGCGGCATGCTCCGCTACGGCATACCGGAGTACAGACTTCCGAAGGCGAGACTTGATGAGGATATAAACGCCATCCTTGCAGCCGGAGATATAAAAGTCCATACCGGAGTCAAGATAGGCAGGGATGTGACCGTAGATGAGCTTAAAAGCAGGTATGACGCGCTGTACTTAGGTCTGGGCGCGCAGCTTGGAAACCGCATGCCCGTAGACAATGCAAACTGCAAGAATGTTATCCCCGCCGCGGACTTCCTTCAGGCTGTGGCAAGAGGGGACGAGATAGACTTAACCGGTAAGAATGTAGTGCTGATAGGCGGCGGAAATGTGGCTATGGACGCCGCGAGAACCGCTGTCAGGCTGCATGCTGAGACCGTACATGTATTTACACGAAAGAGAGACGACTACACCGCTCTTGAAACCGAGATAGAGAGCGCCATGCAGGAGGGTGTAAGGTTCAGGACACTTCTTTCCTTCCTTCACCTCGAGGCGAGCGAGGAGGATCCCGAGAATATATGCGCCGTATGGCTTCAGCCTCAGATAGTGGGAGAGTATGACAAGCTCGGCTTTGTGACGACCGAGCACTCAAGCGCTTATCCGTACAGGTTCAAGTGCGACTACCTTATCATGGGAGTGGGGCAGCGCTGTGATGTGGCAGACTTTGAGGCGGCAGGTATTCCTGTGGAAAGAGGACGCATACTTGCGGATGAAACCTGCATGATAGAGGGCGCTGAAGGAGTGTTCTCCGGAGGTGACTGCGTGACCGGACCTTCGACAGCGATAAATGCCATAGCTGCCGGTCAGGTTGCTGCGCATAATATAGACGAGTATCTGGGCTACCATCACAAGATCGTGTGCGAGACCAACCCGCCCCAGGCTAAACCAAACAAATGCATACCCACAGGGCGTGCAGAGATAGAGGAGAGAGATCCTTTTGAGAGACGCAAGGATTTCAAGCATGTGGAGCTCCCGATGACTCCCGAGGAGGCAGAAAGGGAGGCAGGAAGGTGCTTAAGATGCGACCACTTCGGCTGCGGCTCCATGGAAGGGGGTAGATGTGCATGGTAAAGGATGAAACTATGGTTCATATCACTATAAACGGCAATTCCTATGAAGCAAAGGCAGGAACCAAGATACTGAACTTCTGCCGCGAACAGGGGATAGACATCCCTACTCTCTGTCACCTGAAGGACTACAGCGACATAGGCTCATGCCGTCTGTGCATGGTTGAGATAGAAGGTTATTCAACCCTCTTTGCCGCCTGCAGGACTAAGGTGGAGGAGGGTATGAACATCATCACCGACTCAAAAAGGCTTACCGATTACAGGAAAGAGATGCTCAGGCTTCTTTTGTCAAATCATCAGGTGGACTGTATGAACTGCCCGGATAACGGCGACTGTCAGCTGCAGACTCTGTGCAACAGGTACGACATCAAGGACACTCCCTACAAGGGCTCCAGAAGAAAGCTTAAGGGCAAGTTCGGCAGGCTTGAGGATAACCCCTACATATCCTACGATCCGAGCAAATGTATCCATTGCCAGCGCTGTATAAGCGCCTGCAACCGTGCTGCGGTAAACGGCACCATGAAGAGCTCAAAGACCGGAGTCTTTCACATAGTGGATGCGCCGTTTGGCAAGGACTGGAAAGAAAGCGGCTGCGAGAACTGCGGCAACTGTGCTGCAGCCTGCCCGACAGGAGCGCTTACGCTCAAGAGACAGGCGAAGTACCGCAAATGGGAGACTACAAAGGTCCTTACGACCTGCCCGCACTGTGCCACAGGCTGTCAGTACTATCTTGTGGTAAAGGATAACAGGATAGTGGATGTGGAGCCGGCGGACGGACCTTCGAACCATGGTCTTTTATGCGTGAAGGGAAGATCGGGAAGCTTTGATTTCGTTCACTCTGATGACCGCATAAGGACTCCGCTCATAAAAGATCCTGAGACCGGAGAGTTCAGGAAGGCGAGCTGGGAGGAGGCTATATCCTACACTGCCGGACGCCTTATGGACATAAAGGATAAGTACGGCCCTGATTCGCTTGCGGGCTTTGCGTGCTCGAGATCGGCAAACGAGGACATATACATGGTGCAGAAGATGGTCCGCACCTGCTTTGGCACCAATAATACCGATAACTGCGCCCGTGTATGCCACTCCGCTACGGTGGCGGGACTTGCCAGAACACTTGGCTCCGGTGCCATGACCAATCCGATATACGATATAACTCATGATGTGGACTGCATCCTTCTGGTAGGCTCCAACCCGGAGGAGGCTCATCCTGTGGTCGGCATGCAGATACGGCAGGCGGTAAACAGGGGCACGAGGCTTATAGTTGTAGACCCGAGAGATATAGGGCTTACAAAATATGCGGATATCCATTTGAAGCTGCGTCCCGGAACCAATGTGGCATTTGCAAACGGCATGATGCATGTGATGATAGAAGAAGACCTTATCGATCATGATTATATAGAGAATTACACCGAGGACTTTGAAAAGCTTAAGGAGCTCGTGAAGGATTACACACCTGAGAAGGTCGGGGAGATATGCCACATAGATCCCGACAAGCTTGTCGAGGCGGCAAGGATGTATGCAACTGCCGCCAAAGCGCCGATCATATACTGCCTTGGAGTGACAGAGCACTCAACCGGAACTGAGGGTGTAATGTGCATGTCCGACATGGCTCTTTTATGCGGAAAGCTCGGAAAGAGCGGCTGCGGCGTCAATCCTCTCCGTGGGCAGAACAATGTGCAGGGCGCCTGCGATATGGGTGCTATGCCAACTGATTATCCCGGCTATCAGAAGGTGGACAACCCCGAAGTAAGGGATAAGTTCGAGCAGGCATGGAAGGTAAAGCTTTCGGCAAAACCGGGGCTTAAGGCTACAGAGGTGTTCCCTGCCGCCATAGATGGTAAGATAAAAGGACTCTACATATGCGGTGAGGACCCGATAGTTACCGACCCGGACACAGAGCATATAAGACATGCTTTGGAAAGCCTTGACTTCTTTGTGATACAGGAACTCTTTATGACAGAGACGGCAAAGTATGCAGATGTAATCCTTCCGGGAGTAAGCTACGCCGAGAAGGAAGGAACATTTTCAAATACAGAGCGAAGGGTGCAGAGGATAAGAAAGGCGGTTACCGTACCGGGCGATATGCGCCTTGATACTGATATAATCACCGACCTTATGAACGCCATGGGGTACCCTCAGGAGCGCCTTACCGCAGCGGAGATTATGGACGAGATAGCGTCGCTTACACCGAGCTTTGCGGGCATCTCTCATGCAAGGCTTGACGCGGGTGAGAGCCTTCAGTGGCCGTGCAAAGACAGGAATCATCCCGGCACACCTATCATGCATGCCGGTAAGCCGGCAAGGGGAAGAGCGCTCTTTTATCCGGCGGACTACAAGCCGTCGCAGGAGCTTCCTGATGAGGAGTACCCGTTCATGCTCACGACCGGAAGGATACTGTATCAGTACAATGCGGCTGCCATGACCTCGCGTGCTCCGGGGCTTAACCGGATAGCGGGCGAAGGCTTTATAGAGGTCAATTTCCGTGATGCAGAGAAGCTTGGCATAGAAAACGGTGAGAGGATAAAGGTGAGCAGCAGAAGAGGCGAGATTACGGCTACCGCGAAGGTTGGCAGGAAGGTGTCCGAGGGAGAGACCTGGATGCCGTTCCACTTCCCGGATTCACCGGTGAACGTACTCACCAACGCAGCGCTTGACGACTTCGCGAGAATCCCCGAGTACAAGGTGTGCGCGGTAAAAATCGGGAAGATGTAAGGACTTTTGAATTAATCTGATATGGAAAAAGCAGTTGGCACGTCGGTTAGGATAATGACCGGCGCGAGAGTGCCCGAGAGCTATGATGCCGTGGTACGTCAGGAGGATACCGACTACGGTGAGGACGACGAAAATGATGTTTAAAACATACTATGAAAAACTTTTGAAGCAGTTGGCTATAGAGCTTAACTGTGCTCCGTCAGATTTTCATGAGAGGGAGAATATCCTTACTCTTCCGGCTTTGAACGAAGGGAGAAGGAGCTACAGTCCCGGGAAACCATTCCTGCAGATGGCAACATGCGGAGTGAACACTGTAATTATGGCAGATGAATGTATGCATGAGTTCTTGAGAGAACTGATAAAAGATGTGGAGGGACATCATCTGTTTGAATTTGAAAATCTTAACAAGATCAACGAAGAGCTGCGCAGGTATGGCTATCATATGAACCCGACGCACCACATGTTCCTGCCCTGCTGCAATATCAAAGGAGAAGAGCGCTTTTTAGTCAGGTGGTTTTATGACAGCGAGATCACGCAGTTTTACGGGGATCCGCGATTTCCTAACGCAATCGCATTTCCTGAACCGTGCCCGGTGAGACCTGACAGAATAGTGGTTGCTGCTATCGATGGGGATAACATTATGGGTATGGCAGGATGTTCGGAGGATGTGCCGCATTGGCAGCAGATAGGAATTGATGTTATGCTTAAATACCGTTCAAGAGGCCTTGGAACTTATCTTGTGACTTTGCTTAAAAACAGAATCATGGAAATGGGTGATATTCCGTTCTACGGTACTGCTGCGGCAAATGTTCAGTCACAAAGTATTGCCATCAAAAGCGGATTTAAGCCTGCGTGGGTGGAAACCGAAGCCGTGAAGTCTGAGCAGGGATAGAAGCTTTAGGGAATGGCTATAAAAACATACACTGCATGCCTCTTACCGAAGAACACATGCTTGAGCTTGAGAAGCTTTCCATACCGGAGGAGTATCACTCTTCACCGCTGAACAAGGACTTCAAGCTGTGGCCGTTTTATCTGCTGACGGTTGCGTGGGTACTGTTTGCGCTACTTATAATCTTGTGATGATGCGGCAGCTACCTGCAGTTTAGCGGTTGAGAGCCGCATGCGTATATGTAAGGCACGAGTGAGTGGGTTTTTGCACAAGGCAGGGGTTCTTTTTTTATATGGGATCATTAGTGAAAGATGACGTCTTTTGTGCTATACTTATTGCTGAAAATTCAGATCCTGAAAGAGGGCACAAAATGAAAAAAAGATAGGAAATATTCTGTACAGGTGGCTCAGTGCTCTTGTGATCCTTGCCTTCGTCCTTGTTGCGACGGTCGGCTTTTTTGTGCGAAACAGAAAGCTGTTCCCCGATGCGGACTTTGAACAGCTGATGATCGCATATTATTCCTATGATGGCTAACATACCACGGATTCTTACACCGACCGACAGGCCGATATGTATGGTGAAACAAAAAAATAACAAAAATCAAATAATGCATAGCTTATACTTCCAGCTTGCCGTGGTCAATATCCTGATCAATATGATCCAGCCCTGCAACCAGCTGGTCGATACGGTACTGACCGGGAAATCGCTTGGCTCTCAGGCACTGGAAGTATATGCATTGTTTCTTCCCATGAATTCCTTTTTGCTTGCCGTAAGCTGTGTGCTGTCGAAGGGTGTACAGATCACAGCCTCGCATCTCATCGGAAAGGGAAGCTTTAAGGAGTCGGATACAACCGTCAGCACATCCTTCCTGCTGGGAATCATCAGTTCTTTACTCTTGTCTTGCGGCTGTTTTGTGTTCTCAGATCAGATAGCTGCTTTTCTTGGCGCCGGGGCTCTTAAAGACAGCGTATCCGTTTACATACGGGCTTACTCAGTCGGCATAGCACCCGCGATCCTGCTGGACATGCTTATGTGCCTTATGCAGATCGAGGGCAGGAAGAAGCTGGTTATCCTCGGGTCGCTTTGTGTCTTTGCGGTAAATGCAGCCGGTGACCTTGCGAATATATTTATCTTCAAAAAAGGGATCGCGGGAATGGCTTTTGCCACGTCCGCCGCAAATGTTGCGGTCTTTTTCTTCATGGTCTTTTTCTTTATTACAAGATCAAAACTGTTTAAGATAAGCTTTCGTGATCTTAAAGCATCAACTCTTTACTCTGTGCTTAAGAACGGATTTCCATCTCTTACTTATTACGGAAGTCTCGTAGTTCGCGCGGCTTTTATGAATATGATCATTCTTACCACGCTTGGAAAAGAGGCGCTGGTTCCCATGCTTGTATTTACGACCTTCGGTACATTTGCGGATGTGCTGATAGGAGGGCAGGGCGATACGGTTTTGGTAATGGGAGGAATACTGTACGGGGAGAAAGATAAAAAGGGTGCTGCGGCACTGCTAAAGCTGTCAGTTTTGGCCGGTGTGATCATCATGGCGGCGGTGGGTATTTTAACAGTGGCTTTTTCTGTGCCTTTGGCGAAGATCTTTCTTAGCGAGAAGGATCTCGTGTGTGCTCCTCAGGCGGGAAGAGCTTTGGTATTGGCTGCCTTTTACCTTGTTCCGGACATCATCTCATGCGTGGAGAAGAAATATATACAGGCCATAGGGAACAGGGTGTTTACCATAGTGACGAATTTTGTCTATAACGTATTATGTGTATGTCTCTTTGCCTTGGTTTTGGTACATTTTCTCGGATCGGACGGTCTGTTCCTTGCATTTACCGGCTGCTATGCGGTAGCTGCGATCGTCAATACTGTTTATATCATATTCCGTTCCTTCAAAAGGTTTGATGAGCAGGGCAGGAAAATGGCGGTATACACGATCGGTGATATGGAAGAGTGCATCCGGGTATCGGAAGACGTATGTGATTATTGCAGGGATAATGCTATAGATGCTAAAAAATGCTATCTTATAGGGCTTTTTGTTGAGGAGATGGGGAAGAATATCATCACCTACGGATTCAAAAAGAAGCATAACAATGCAATAGTTGTAAAGGTGATCATATCAAAGGACAGAATAACCTTAAGCATAAAGGATAACTGTATTCTGTTTGATCCCGTACATTATTATGATACAACAAAAACCGATCCCGCTGATACTGCAGGCGGGATCGGAATAAAGATGCTGATGAAGCTTTCAAAAAATGTGACCTATACGACGGGCTTTAACTTAAACAATTTATTGATCGAAGTGTAGGCTGTATACTTATGCAAAAATGCCATATAACCGGTTGGCTTTAACCCGTTCGGACACCGCGGCGGCATCTGTTGTATAGAGGTCAAGCTCCTTCATCCTTTCGAAGAAAGCGCCTCCCGCAAAGGTATACCGCTCCTTGTACAGCTTCTTTTCGATAAATTGCTCGTGAGAATAATGTATGAGGTTTCCTGTGGCAAGAGTATCGGGAAGTGTGAGCAGTTCCTCTTTTTTCGCATACCTGACGGCATTATAACCGGCAAGGGCGCCGGTAACTATAGCCTCTGTATGACCGATGAGAGGAGCTCCCTTTTCACCGCCGCAGAAGAGATTTCCGGCACCTATCGCCTGCATGGTATCTGCGCACGGTGCAACGGACAGGTAGCGTATGGAATTCCCTCTTCCGGCCGAATAAGGATCTATATACTCGGCATTTTCAAGACCGGGTATTTTCCTGAGCTTGTCTAAGGGATAATAACTCGTCATAAGCTTTGCGGAACCGGTATCAAGCAGTATTACATTTTCACTGTACTCCTTCAGCGCATACTGCCTGCAGGCCTTCTGACCGAGTTTATCGTAGTTTACATCCTCCTGAGGAACCTTCAGGATCGCAACGCCCTTTTCGTTCAGGCTTGTCTGTACTTCTTTGCTTAAGGTCTTCTTGTCTATCTTGCATGCACCGGAAAAAACACCCGGAGTTCCGTCGGCGCGTCTGCCGGTCAGATCCTTGATACCGTATTTGGCGGTCAGGCTTACCCTCGGACCGAAGGTAGGGCATCTCTGGATGCACATGGAGCATCCGTGGCCGTATTTCA
>ONVB01000109.1 GCA_900321145.1 uncultured Eubacteriales bacterium
GATCGCTATCTGTCACTTCGGATTGGAAGCGATATTGAAAAAAGAAATAACGGATCTTGGACTTGAGATAGTCAGTGTTGAGGACGGAAGGATAACCTTCGCCGGAGATGCCTCGGCCATACCCAGAGCAAATGTGTTTATACGGACAGCCGAGAGGATACTCCTCTGTGCGGGAGAGTTTGTGGCTGCAGACTTTGATGCCTTGTTTGAAGGCACGAAGGCCATAGCATGGGAGAGATACCTCCCGAGAGATGCCAGGTTCTGGGTAACCAAGGCTACCACTAACAAGAGCACTCTTTATGCCCCCAGCGCTATCCAGTCCATCGTCAAGAAGGCTATCGTAGAGAGGCTTAAAGGGATCTACAGGGTACAGCGCTTTGAGGAGAACGGAGACGAGTATCCGATCAGAGTGTTTATCGCGAAAGACAAAGTGACTATCGGATTAGACACATCGGGAGTATCCCTTCACAAGAGGGGGTACAGGACACTGGTAGGCAAGGCTCCTATCTCGGAGACTCTTGCTGCAGCGCTTATCAAGCTTACACCCTGGCATGCGGACAGGGTGCTGGTGGATCCCTTCTGCGGAAGCGGTACATTTCCGATAGAGGCAGCGCTGATCGGTGCAAATATCGCTCCGGGCATGAACAGGGAATTTGCGGCTTCAAGCTGGAGCAAGGTGGCGGCCGATAAGCTCTGGAAGGAAGCGTACGCTGAGGCGCGTGACCTGGTGAAGACTGATGTGGAGATGAACATCCAGGGCTATGATCTCGATCCCGAGATAGTAAAGTGTGCCATGGCGAACGCCAAGGCTGCGGGAGTTGAAAAGCATATACATTTCCAGGCGAGGGATGTGGCCGAATTAAGACACCCCAAGCACTACGGGTTTATCATAACCAATCCTCCTTACGGTGAGAGACTGGAGGAGAAGGCGGAGCTGCCCGAGCTGTATAAGACCATAGGTGAGAGCTTCAAGAGGCTTGAGGACTGGTCTATGTTCCTCATAACTTCCTATGAGGAGGCTGAAAAGTATATAGGCAAGAAGGCGGACAAGAACAGGAAGATCTACAACGGTATGATAAAGTCATACTTCTACAGCTTTATGGGACCGAAGCCACCGAAAAAGAATTAGTATATAAGCAGTGTCATTCTGAAGCGAAGAATCTTAATTATAGATAGAAGGAATACTTTTGAAAAAGATACTTGTGCTTGCGGCCTTCATAGGACTTTTTGCAGGCGTTTTATATTATATAAACAGAGATATTGTGAAGACTGTTCAGGTATCTCCACAGTTTGCGGAGTGTGCGGATGAGTTCTCGACTAATACGATAGACAGATTGAACAGTGACCTTAAGGTGCTGATGTCCGGGATGAGTATAGAGGAATTCGGCTATGACTTCTATATAAGCGAAAGCTTACGTCTTATGGTTGAAACAGAGTTCGTGAAGAGGCTTTTGTCATGTGCTGTGCTTGATTACGGACACGGAAAGCTTCTGATCATGAAGGGGTCTGTGAAGATTGAGCTTGAGGTCGGAAGCGACCGTGCGAAGATCAATGATTATGCGATCACCGAGCTTGGAACACCGGTTACAGAGGATAAAGAGAAGAAGAAAGTGTTTATCCCGTTAGACAGTATAGCTGAGGATATAAGCTACAAGGTGGTTTATAACCTTATCGACGGAGCGGTGGATATAGTCATGCTCCCCGGCGAGGTCAAGCTTCCGGTTGCGTATGACATGAGAGATTACGGCAGGGTGACCCCGGTGAGAGATCAGGGAAAGTACGGAACCTGCTGGGCATTTGCCTCGCTCGGTGCTTTCGAGTCTACACTGCTTCCGAGAGACACCTGCATATTTTCTACCGATCACATGTCCATGTGCAACAGCTATAATTTAGATCTGAATTTGGGCGGAGAGCACACGATGAGCATCGCCTATCTTGCGGCATGGCAGGGACCGGTCTATGAGGCGGATGATCCCTACGGCGACGGTATGAGCGATCCGAATCTCAAGTCGGTGCGGCACTTAGAGGAGGCTCTGGTCATAAACAACCGTGATATGGATGCGTTGAAGAGTGCCATCTTCCGCTATGGTGCGGTTGAAACCTCGCTTTACTCCCAGCTTATATATGCGGACGGAGAGTCGGAGTATTACTCGCCGGTTGAATATACCTACTATTATGACGGGGAGGAAAGACCTAATCATGATGTGGTGGTTGTCGGCTGGGACGATACATTTCCGAAGGAACGCTTCACGAAGAAGCCTCCCGGGGACGGGGCGTGGATATGCAAGAACAGCTGGGGCGAAGCTTTCGGCGATGAAGGCTACTACTACGTGTCCTACTATGATGTGAATATATGCGGTAAGGCGGTTGTATATACACGAATCGCGGATACCGATAATTTTGATAAGATATACCAGTCAGACCTGCTCGGCTGGGTGGGCGTGATGGGCTACAACAAGGATGAGGCCTACTTTGCAAATGTTTATACGGCGGGCAGTTCAGAGGAATTAAAGGCGGTTTCGTTCTACGCAACGGATGAGGACACACGGTTCGAGGTGTACGTGGTGCGGCATTTCGAGGATGAAAAGTCTCTGAACAACCGTGAGTATAAGGTGGCCGGAACCATGCAGTACGCCGGATACTATACCGTCAGACTTCCGGAGGCAGTAAGACTCGACGACGGCGAGCGCTATGCGGTGGTGGTCAAGATCGTAACTCCCGGGGCAGTCTATCCCGTAGCGATCGAGTACAACTCGGACGACAGGACCGAGAGCTTCGATATAAGCGACGGTGAGGGTTACACGAGTCTGTACGGTGAGGTGTGGCACAGCGCAGAGGAGATGCAGAAGTGCAATGTGTGCCTGAAGGCATTCACGGATATTGTGGAAGAGGAGACTGACACGGACGTGCCCGAAGAATCATGATGCAAAGAGAATGGTGTCGATCCGAGAGTAAAGCGCGGTGTCATTCTGAGGGCGAAGCCCGAAGAATCTTAAAACATATAGGAGACTGAAAATGAAAAGAATAATATTTGCAACCGGCAACGAAAACAAGATGAAGGAAATCCGCATGATCCTCGCAGACTGCGGTTATGAGATACTTTCCATGAAGCAGGCAGGAATCGATGTGGATGTGGTCGAGGACGGTAATTCCTTCGAGGAGAATGCCGCCATCAAGGCTAAGGCCATAGCCGCGACGCCCGAGGCTGATGGTTGTGTGGTGCTTGCGGATGACAGCGGACTCGAGATAGATATCCTTAACAAGGAGCCGGGTATATATAGCGCGAGATATATGGGCGAAGACACGAGCTACGATATCAAGAACAAGGCGCTGATAGATCGTGTGAACGAGGCGACAGGAGAGGATGTCTCAGGCTTGTCGGTTGAAGAGCTAAAGAGTAAGGCAGCAACCGATGAGAGAAGAAGTGCAAGGTTCGTGTGCGCGATCGCCGCGGCATTTCCGGACGGACGCGTGGAGACCGTGAGAGGGACGATAGAGGGAAGAGTCGGATATGAGCAGCGTGGAGAGAATGGCTTCGGCTATGATCCGATATTCTATGTGCCGGAGTTCGGATGCACTACAGCTGAGCTTCCGCCCGAAAGGAAGAACGAAGTGAGTCACAGAGGAAACGCGCTGAGGCTGATCAAGGAGTATCTGTAAAGGTGTCATCCTGAGTTGAAGGAGCTTAAACGGAGGTTCAAACGGAATGTGGCGTATATTGGTCGTAAGTGACTCGCACGGCAGGGATGAGAATGTGTACAAAGCCATGGAGCAGGCCGGAGAGTTCGACAATTTCATACATCTCGGAGATGTGGGAACGGGATACAGGGAGATGCAGAATCGTGCGGGCGGCCGAGGTTACATAGTCCGCGGAAACTGTGATTATGACTATGAGCTTCAGACGGAGGTCAGACCATATTTCGGGCCGCATAAAATATTTGCAACACACGGGCATATGTATGGCGTGAGCGGAGGACTGAATGTGCTCAGGTTCAAGGCACTCAGCGCAGGGTGCAACATAGCCTTGTATGGGCATACGCACGTGCCGGTCATATCCGCACCGGAGATTGATACACCGCTTGTGGCAGGGGCGAAATGTAAAAACGACGAGAATACACTTCTTATATACGAGGGCAGCCTTACCGAAAGTGATGTGATCATCATCAACCCGGGCAGCGTGAGCCTTCCGAGGCAGGAAGGTATCCTGAGAACCTATGCCATACTTGAGCTTGGCGAGGACAAAAGTGTGAAATGTGAGATAAAGGTACTGAAGTAAAAGCATTGCGTGTAGTACTGAAGGATGGCTATAAATAACAGGAGAACAAAGTGAAAAAAGGCGATATCTTAACAGGAACAATAACCGATTACGACTTCCCTAACAAGGGAAGTTTGTTTGTATATGAAGAAAATAAGCATAACAATAATGGCGGCCGTGATAATACCGAAGGCGGGTGTCATTCAGAGAGAAGCGAAGAAGCTTCAAAACGAAAGGTTACTATCAAGGGGACTCTGCCGGGTCAGAAGGTGCAGTACCGTGTGACTAAGAGAAAGGCCGGCATGGCCGAGGGCTGTGTGCTCGAGGTGCTTGAACGCGCGCCCATCGAGGATGTCGCTCCGACCTGTCCGCATGTGGCCTACTGCGGAGGCTGTACTTATACCACTCTTTCCTATGAGAATCAGCTTGTACTTAAGGAACAGCTTGTGAAGAAGCTGCTTGACA
>ONVB01000010.1 GCA_900321145.1 uncultured Eubacteriales bacterium
AATGCTTGTTCACTCTATAAGCAAGGGTGTGGTTGGCGTGACCGATGACTTAAGAGTTCTTGCCACGAACGATCTGACAAGGGAAGCTCCGATCGTGAACGGCAACGACGAGATCAATGTAATGCGCAGAGCATTTGCAAATATGCAGCAGAATCTGATCGGCGTGGTTCAGACCTTAAAGTCGACATCGGAAGACTTGTCGGAAGCGTGTGAAGTCATGGAGACCGACACAAGAAGTACAAGCGAGTCCATGATCAATATCAACAAGGCAAGCGCGGATCTTGCACATGCTGCCACTTCCCAGGCAGAAAATGTGGAAGCTATATCAGGAAATGTATATGACTTGAGTCAGATAATCGATCGTTCCGCAAGAACTGCGGAGGATCTTGGTTCCGCAAGCAGAGATATCAATGATGTAATCAGGTACGGTAACGGTACGGTAGAGGAACTCACAAGGATAAATATGGAGAGTCAGAGAGAGTTCGACGGTATATTTGCGGCTATAGATACCATACAGGAAAGTGCCGACAAGATAGGCGAGGCTTCGAGCCTTATCTCGGGTATAGCGG
Organism: uncultured Eubacteriales bacterium; assembly: GCA_900321145.1. Classification (GTDB taxonomy): domain Bacteria; phylum Bacillota; class Clostridia; order Lachnospirales; family Lachnospiraceae; genus Coprococcus_C. The sequence goes on from ONVB01000010.1 coordinate 570, forward strand.
CTCAGACGAATCTTCTGTCACTGAATGCCTCGATAGAGGCTGCCCGTGCGGGGGAGGCAGGAAAGGGCTTTGCGGTCGTTGCGGACGAGATCAGAAAGCTCTCGGATGCTTCCGAAGAGAATGTACAGATAATCAACAGTCTTCTCGAGGAGCTTCAGGCGAGCACGAAGGGTGCTACGGTGAAGAGCGATGCGGTCAAGCGCTTTGTCAAGCTTCAGAACGAGTCCGTGGATAAGACACGCGACAGCTTCTCGGATATAGTTACATCGATAAATGCGGTCGATCAGGCAGTGACAGAAATCGAGAGCATAAATTCGGAGCTTGAGATAAAGATGGGAATCATAACCGACAAGGTGACAGAGCTTTCGGCTATATCGGAGGAGAATGCGGCTACCGCAGAGGAGCTTGCTGCAACCTCGGATGTGGTTGAAGAGAATGTCCATGAATTGTCCGATACACAGAGCAAGGTAAGCGGCTCGGTGGACAATCTGATCGGAATAGTTGACTCGTTTACGGTATAAGAGATCGTGCCATAAAGCCTCTATGATATAGGGGCTTTATGTTGTATTTGGGAGTATATTGAGAGGAGAAAAGGATGGACGTTATAGGGATCGACAAGGAAAACTATGAGGCAGTGAAAGGGTTCTTCCCTGCCGATACGGAGGCGGATATAGAAAAGCCCGAGTTTACAGTCTATGCGGTCGTAGATGACGGGGAGTCCCCCGAAGCGGAGGTATACGGTGTTTTATCCTTCTTTACAGAGAGGGCGGAGGATGAGTATGAGGTAAAGATAGACTGGATATATGTAGCTCCGGAGAAAAGAGGTATGGGAGTCGGAGCATTACTTGTAGATGAGCTTGTTGACTCAGCAAAGAAGGCGGGAGTAAGCTATGTACATGCCGAGCTGCCTGATGATGAAAACGGGCTGGAGAGCTTCTTTGAAAACAGAGGTTTTTCTTCGGAGGTACATTTTCTTCCCTTCTTTGAGGGTACCGTTGCAGAGCTGTCGGAACACTGTAAGGGTGAGCTGAAGATAAGAAGCTCTGCCGAGCTTATGAAGGAGGTATCCACCGAAGACAGGGATGAGCTGATAGACCTTTTCGCAAGGATAAAAGTAAATGATGATATGGAAGGTAAGGTACATATCGATCTCTCCGATGAAGCGAAGGCAGCGGTGTTCGACGAGATGTTTGAAGACTGCTCGGTGACGGTGGTAAAAACCGTGGGCTTAAGCCTGGAAGTAAGGCCTGAAAGCACCAATCTGAGCTTGGATGAAGCCTTGAATCTTCTCAATGAGAAGGCTCCCTATCTGATGCCGCGCTTTACCGCACTTACCGAACGTGTGGCTGAGATAACGGAAGACTACAGGACGGGAGCGGATTCGCTGGATGGTCCTTATATCCTGCTTCCGGCAGGTGAAGATGTTTTTGAAGTGAGACTCTTTATAAGCCTCGCGCATGAGGATACGGAGAGCTTTATGATAACCGCAGTCGCGGAGTTTGATATATACAGTGACGAGATCGATAAGACGAAAAAGAGGATCGAGCAGTGGGAGGATGAGGCAATCTATGCCACCGCCGGCATAGACACGGCTTACGGGAAGCTTGTTTTCGAGGCCGGAATGGCTTGTGACGGTGAGATTCCTGCGGCAGAGGACATCAGGGATTTTGTGGAAAGCTTTACGCAGGAAGTGAAAGACTTCCGTGATCGGGATATGACTGATATGTGACTATTGCAGTGATATAACATGCATGTTTGACGGAACAATAAAGCGAGTCGAAGGAACTTAACAGCGAAAGGAAAAGTCATGGAAGAGACACTGTTCAAGAATACAAGAAAGCACGACGATACATTTAAGACCGGATCTATCTCCAGGGAATTCAAGCTTAAGAGAGATGACGCCGACGCCTATACCGTAAGGCACAAGACCTTAGAGGCTGTCGATGTTAAAATGAGGGACGACATGGTCTTAACGACCATGAAGAGAGAGAGAAAGCTTGAGCTTGCACATGGAGTAGATTATCAGCTTGAGCGTCCGAAGCACAAGAATCATATAGCATTTTCACGCCTTTATACCGAGATAGAGGCCGGAGACAGCGAGCACATGCAGCTTGTAAGGACCACAATGGGCAGGTATTATGATTATAAGGAGCTTGCGGAGAAAGAAAGCCTCACTCCCGATCAGAAGCAGTGGGCTTTGGAGTCTCAGATGAATGCTCTTTTCTGCCTGATGGCGGCCTGCGACAAGTATGCGGCAAACAGAAAGGTTCGTCTCTTCAAGAGGGCGAAGACAAGAAGGGCGGAGGTCAGGAAGCTTAAGGAGAGGGCTGAAAAGGAGCTTGAATCAGCTAAAATAAGGTATGCAGACTTCATGGAAAAGAAGGTCAGGGAAAATGGTTATGCATCGGCCGAAGTATCAAGAGGAGTGATAAAGCTTAGATCACTCAAGGGAGCGAAGGGCAAGAGAAAGGCACTTGACCTCTCACAGCTTGACTTAAATGTGCAGTCGGACAGAGAAGCTTATTCGGAGAAGCATCATATGGCCATACGCTCCGAGCTTGACCTGAAGAAGGAGAATCTTACCCCTGAGGAAAAGGCTCTTTTAACTAAGATAAATGAGTACTCGAAGATCACGACCAATGCGGGCATGATGGAGTATTACAGAAAGAATAACAGTTCTAAGGAAAAAAAGGAGAGGAAAGTCTATAAGAAAGAGGTAAAACTCCTTGATGAGATAACCAAGGCTCTTCTTGAGATGAAGACAAAGGGTGATCTCACGGATGAAAAAAAGAATATATTCTCCCTTTATATGGACAACCTTCTGAAGCTTAAAACAGGCGGACTGGATATAGAAAAGGCTAAGATGACCAATTATAACACCCTTGATTACAGTGCGCAGGAAGTTGCTTTTGTTCGTCATAAACAATATGATGACGGCAAAGTAAAGCAGAAGTCGGTGCATATAAAGGACAGAAGCAACGAGCCTCTCTTTCCCCATGAACCGTGTATGTCCGATGTGGTTCAGGATGCTTTGGGAGACTGCTTTGTACTTGCTGCGATCTCGGAGCTTGTGGCCAAGGACAGTCAGGCAATCATGAACATGATGCATGATGACGGCAAGACTGTTACCGTAAGGCTGTACACGCAAAAAGGATATGGCAGTACAAAGTATATGGAACCTACATATGTTAAGGTGGACAAAAGGATCAATGAGGATACGGCCACGGATTCACTCTGGGTTCAGATACTGTGCAAGGCATATGCGGCATTTGTAAGGACAAATCATGTGGCTTCTAATGAGGATTTTGAAAAAAGCTACGGAGAGATAGACAAGGCCAACTGGAGTAGGGATGACAGAAAATATATAGAGTACGGTTTTATAGACGGAGGACAAGGAAATGAGGTTATGCCTGTTCTGACAGGCGAACTGTATAAGGAAAAAGACGATATACTCGGTTCGGCTGATGAGGTCGATAGTGATATTGATGTTATCAAGATCATGCATGAGTCGAAGTATACGGATGCTCAGCAGGAAAAGTTTATATCTTCCGGAAGAATCTTTGATCTTGATATCGCATATGTTGAGGAAAAAATGGATATTACCGGCAGAGAGATGAAGGAACCTAAAAAGATGGTTTATGTAAAGTCGGTATTCTCAAAGACGGAAAAAATACTCGAGGAACGACTTGACTCTTTGAACAAGGAGTATAAGAGTCTTAAAGCAAAGCATGACGTGCTTAATAGTCCACAGGAGATAGCGATCACCAGAACGATCGAGTATAAGGTAAAAGAGTTTGCCGATAGGCGTGCCTCGGCAATGGGTGCAAGGCAATTGAGTGTCAGGCTCATGGATTTTTACGCGGGAGAGAAGTCTCTCACCAAGGTTGAGGAAGATTTCTTAAAGGAAGTGGTTGACGATATAAACAAAGACCCGAATGCTGTTTTCAATGGGGACAGTGAGAGTTCCAGGACACTTAAAGAGATGCCGCCTCAGCAGCTTGCGGAATATATCACCGAGGTTATGACAATAAAGGGAAAGCTGAGATCTTACGATAATATAAGCAGTAACATGTTCTATGGCTATGAGAACAGAGAAGCGCCTTTGGAGCCTACGGAAGAGGAGAAAAAGGCTGAATCGATCGGAATGAAGAAAGCATGCTTAAGGCTGGCTTCCGATGCGATCAAAGACATAGAGAATACTCTTTTAGCAAAGAGAGAGGATGTAATAGGCCTTGAAGAGGATAAGGTTGCAAAGTATAAGCTTATGTACAAGCTTACCGATGAACTTAAGGTCGAAAGTGTCACGGGAGTGGGAGTCCGGACTAACGACCCACTTGTGAAGCTTGCAAAGTTTTTGAATCTTCCGATTGGGGAAGCACTGGAATTTGTGAAAGACATCATGAAGGAGAAGTACAGGATATTTGATGAGAAGTACGAAGAGGTTTCAAACGGCAAGACCGCACAGATATTCTCGGGAGCGTACAGTTCTTCTACTGTCAGGCTTTATAACAGGATCAAAACGGATATAAAGGCAGGTAAGAAGCTTAATGCCGGCACCAGAGAGGGATGGGGCAAGAAGACTGCGAGAGGTGAGACCAAGGATAAGGGTACGGTGGGCAAACATGCATATGCTGTACTCGGAGTACAGGATGTGGAGTTCAGAGGAAAGAAGATCCATATGGTAAAGCTCAGAAATCCGTGGGGTTCTTACACAACCCAGTACTTCTGGAACGAGAAAAAGCAGGAAATGGAATTTGATACAAACGAAACAGAAAGCAGCGGAGTATTCTTCATGGAGCTTACACACTTCTCAAGAGTGTTCCGGAGTGTGTTTTCTACCGATGAAGAGAGAATAAGATAAAAACGATCATGAGAGTTGTACTTGCATCAGGCTCAGCAAGAAGGCGTGAGCTACTTAAAATGATATTCGATGAATATGATGTTATAGCTTCAGAGGCGGATGAGGACATAGGTTCTTATCCGCCCTCGGAGCTTGTTTTGCGTCTGTCGGAGCTTAAGGCTTCGGAGGTATTTGAAAGAGTCAGGACTGAAGAGGGGGCTGCAGATGACCTGCTTGTGATAGGTTCGGATACTGTGGTTGCCTTAGACGACAGGATCCTCGGCAAGCCGGTTGACGAAAGTGACGCCTGTGAGATGCTCAAAGCCTTAAGCGGCAGGGAGCATAAGGTATTTACCGGTGTCGCACTCATTAGACAGGCCGGTGACGGAGAGATGAAAAAGCGCTGTTTTTTTGAAGAGACAAGTGTTCATATAGCCCGGATGTCGGATGAGGAGATAAGGGAGTATGTGGCTACAGGCGAGCCTATGGACAAGGCCGGAGCCTACGGAATACAGACAGAATTCGCAAAATACGTCACAGGTATTGAAGGAGACTACAATAATGTGGTAGGATTACCGGTGGCGCGGCTTTATAAAGAGCTGCGGGATATGTAATTCCGAGCGAAGCGACAGGAAGGATCTTAAGAAAGGAACATTATGAAATATATAAAACAGTTTATGATCATACTTGCGGTATCATTTGCCGGAGAGCTGCTTCATATGGCCATACCGGCGCCGATACCGGCGAGTATCTACGGCCTTGTGCTTATGTTTCTTATGCTCTTTACCGGTATACTTAAGGTAGAGGCTGTAAAGGAGGCGTCAGCTTTTCTTATAGAGATCATGCCGCTTGTGTTTATTCCGGCAGC
>ONVB01000090.1 GCA_900321145.1 uncultured Eubacteriales bacterium
ATTCTAAGAAAAGGCAGTAATGCGCAATATTATTGAATGATGCAAAATGATACGCAGGCCGAGTGTACGGTATTGCAGAAAAAAGCGACCAATTTTATAAATCAGTGCACTCCTCCGCGTGCAATTCGCACGAAATCGAGAACTCGCTTCGCTCAAACACACGATTTCTGAGCGAATTGCTTACGCTGCGTCGTTGCTGATTTGACGAAAATTGCGCTAATCATTTCTGCCGTATCCGTACATCTGCCTGCTTAAGTTGGTGTATATATTAAGTATTGAAGATAATTTCTGTGTTGCAATAACCGTACATCTGCCTGCTTATGTTGGTGTGTAAACTAAGTGTTGCAGATGGAAACTATATGTAGTATAATAAAGCGATTGTGAGTACAAGATATGAGTGTTTTTATTGAAAATGAGCTTGAAGAGGGAGTATTCCCGGAAAAGTATACAGGGATCATAGAGGAGATAGTATCTGCTGCCTGCGAGTATGCTGAATGTCCCTTCGAGTGTGAAGTAAATGTACTGATCACGGACAACGAGGGCATACATGCAATCAACAGCGAGCAGAGAGGTATAGATGCCCCGACGGATGTCCTGTCATTTCCGATGATAGAGTATGAAGAGGCCGGTGACTTCTCGGTTATAAGTGAGGACGATGAGTGGCTCTTTGATCCCGAGAATGGAGAGCTTATATTAGGCGACATAGTTCTAAACTATGACCGGATAAAGGCACAGGCAGAGGAGTTCAACCACTCTGTTGCGCGTGAGGTCGCATTTCTTACAGCTCACAGTATGCTGCATCTGTTCGGTTACGATCACGTCGAGGACGAGGAGCGTAAGGATATGGAGAGAATGCAGGAAGAGATCATAAGCAAAAGGGGATATACAAGAGATTATGAAGAAGAATAAGATTGCTCTATTATTAACCGGAGTCATGCTTGCCACATCAATTTTTTCCGGATGCGGTAAGAAGGAGGAAACGACGGAATCGACAACCGTTGCGGCTACGGAAAGCATAGCCGAGCTTACCTCGAAAAATGTTGCATCGATGTCTGATGCCGACAGCATAGATCTCGGCAACAAGAAGAAGGACGGTTATATATTAAGTGACCTGACAGGTGAGTGGATAGATGAGAAGTTCGAGAATGTGCGTCCGTTCGCTTTCATGATCAACAACGTGGAGGATTCACTTCCTCAGTACGGTATAGAGGATGCCGATGTAATATATGAGTTCAAGGTTGAGGGCGGTATAACAAGACTTCTCGCCGTATTCCAGGACTGGTACAATATCGAGAGGCTTGAGTCGATAAGAAGTTCGAGACACTACTATGTATATATGGCTTATTACTTAAACTGCTTCTACGGACATGCAGGCTGGAGTCCGCAGGCGAGCGATACCATAGCGGCTCTCGGCATTCCCTTCCTGAACTACGGTGCCAATGCTTATATGGCATTTGAGCGGGATAACAGCAGGGAAGCACCTCATAATGTATATACCAATACCGAGATGCTCAAGGAAGGTATAGAAGCTCTTAATTACGGCATCTATCATGATCCGAGATATGTAAAGCCTTTTGCCTTCAACGATGAGGAAAAGGAGCTTAAGAGCGGAAACAAGGCCGTAAACGTGCGTACACTCATAAGCGGATATACACATCCTTACTTCGAGTATGACGAGAAGGAGAAGGTATACTACCGCTTCCAGTTCGGTGACAAGCACATAGACGCAAACACCGGCAATCAGCTCAAGTTCAAGAACATACTTATCATGGAGGCTGCTTACTCAACCATAGATGATTACGGCAGACAGGATGTGGACTTAAGCGGCGGTAACGGCTGGTATGTGACGGACGGAGAGTATATACCGATTACCTGGGCATGCGAGAATAACAATAACATCGTTTACTACACCGAGGATGGCAAGCAGCTCAAGATGAACCCGGGCAAGACATTTATCAGTGTATGCGACAGCACGGATTCAGAGGATAATGTAGTATTTGAATAAAAGTTACTTAGAGAAGGGACATGAGTTTTGCATGTCCTTTCTTTTCATTAAGAGATAAGAATAATATCATACTGAACGAAGGACCTTATAATCTAATCGGGTGGATAATATGAGCGAAAAATATGATTACTGTATAATAGGTGCCGGCGCAGCGGGGCTTTCCTGCGCTATTGCGGCCGCGTCTAACGGAAATAGCGTGATAGTGCTTGAGAAGAACAAAAAGGCCGGAAAGAAGCTATATGCCACGGGAAACGGGAGATGCAACCTGACTAACCGTTATGCCGATACTGCCTGCTACCGGTCGAAGGGCGGCGGATACTTGGAGCTTCTCTTTAACCTGTGTCACGGCGTGGATATATCCGAGCAGGTGTGCGGTTTTATGAACGCGTTAGGCATTTTGACTACTGAAATAGACGGATATGTATATCCGGCATCGTTTCAGGCATCATCCGTTGTATGGGCTATGCTTGACGAGCTTAAAAAGCTTAAAGTAAGCATAGAGTGTGAGCATGAAGTAAACGATATAAAGCAGTACGGTGACTTGTACAGAGTTCACTGCGGTAATGAGGAGTATACTGCCGCAAATGTGGTTCTTGCCGCCGGAAGCTGTGCTTATCCTTCGCTCGGAGGAAGCAGGAGCGGGTATGGTCTTGCGGAAAGGCTTGGACTTAAGGTGATCGAGCCGGAACCTGTGCTTACTGCATTGAAGGTAGGAAAACAGGAACACTTTGAACTGCTAAAGGGAGTAAGAGCCCGTGGCAGGGTCGATGCCTGTGACAGATCGGGCAGACTTCTTGCGTCCGAGTACGGTGAGGTACAGTTTACCGAAGACACTCTTTCGGGGATAGTATGTTTTAACATGGCTTCATTAAAGCCCGACAGGATAAGGATATGCTTCTTTGACAGGGTCCCGGACAGAAATGCTTTTATAAGTCATGCGGACAGGACACTTATAGGAGTGTTGAATGGATATGTAAATGACAGGCTTGCTGAATATATGGTCGAAAGCTACGGCTTAAAGAGATCCACATGCTGCAGCGATTTAAGCATAAAACAGATAGATGCTTTCGTGGGACATATAGCCGAGCTTGAATTTCACGTGACAGGAACCGAAGGCTTCGACAAGGCTCAGGCTGCCACAGGCGGAATAAGCCTTGATATGATCGAGCCGTCAAGCTTTGCGGTCAAAGGAAGAAAAGGACTTTACGCAGTCGGAGAGCTGCTCGATATAGACGGGAAATGCGGAGGCTACAATCTTACCTTTGCGATACTGTCAGGTCTTAAGGCAGGAGGAGGGTATCATGCTTAGGATAAACGAGATCAAGGTTCCGGTTCTTGCCGGAGAGGATGAGCTTTATGAGCAGATAGCAAGAAGACTTAAATCATCGGATTTTACTCTTGAACGGATAGTCAAAAAATCAATAGATGCCAGGGATAAAAAGAAGCTTGAATTTATATATGCCGTTGATGTCAGTGTCTCGAACGAAAAGAAATACCTTATACGCGACAGTAAATATATTATGTTAACAAAAGAGGCGCGATACGCATTTCCTTACGGGAATACCGATAATGCGGTTACTGAAAGACCGGTTATAATCGGTGCCGGTCCGGCAGGATATTTTGCCGCACTTTACCTTGCAAGAGCCGGCTTTAAGCCGTTACTTTATGAACGAGGCGCCGATGTTGATACAAGGACCAAGATTGTAGACAGCTTCTGGAAGGGCGGCCCGATAGACAAGCATACGAATGCACAGTTCGGCGAGGGCGGTGCCGGTACATTTTCGGACGGAAAGCTCGCAAGCGGGATCAAAGACAAGAGCGGCAGGATAAAAGCAGTGCTCGAAAGCTTTGTGAGCTTCGGAGCACCCGAGGATATAGCTTATCTTGCCAAACCGCACATTGGCACCGACAGGCTCAAGACGGTTTTGAAAAATATGCGCGCGGAGATAGAAAGACTCGGAGGAGAGATACATTTTAACTCTTATATGAACGCTCTTGCAAAGTCTGATGACGGTGAGATAGAGTATGAAATAGTGCGCGGGGGAGAAAGCTTCACCGGGAAGACGAAGGCTTTGATCCTTGCCATAGGGCACAGCTCCCGTGAAACCTTCCTTATGCTTAACAAGACCGGTGTTCCCATGGAGAGCAAGCCTTTTGCGGTAGGGCTTCGCATAGAGCATCCGGCAGAGCTTATAAATATAGGGCAGTACGGTGACAGCGATGAGGCAAGAGCGCTTCCCGCGGCCGACTATAAGATGACCTATACCACGAAGTATAACAGGCCTGTTTTTTCCTTCTGCATGTGTCCCGGAGGCTATGTGATCAATGCTTCATCGGATGCAGAACAGTCGGTTGTCAACGGTATGTCGGAATACGGAAGAGACAGTGATTTCTCTAATTCCGCCATTGTGGCAGGCGTTAACGACAGGGACTTTGATGCATATCGTGACAAGGGATTATTTGCAGGTATGTACTTCCAGAAGGATATGGAAAAAAGGGCATGGGATGCCGGCAGCGGAAGCATACCGGTGTCGGACTTTCGTACATTTTCAAAAGGTGACGGAGTGCTAAATAACTGTTTGCCTGAATATATAAATAATGCTATAATCGAAGGGATTGTACACTATGGCAGGAGGCTTTCAGGCTTCGACCTTCCGGATTCAAAGCTCTACGGTGTCGAGACGAGAACCTCGTCTCCGGTCAGGATCATCCGGGACGAGAGGATGATGTCGTCAATCACCGGACTTTTCCCATGCGGGGAGGGTGCCGGATATGCGGGAGGCATAACAAGTGCCGCGGTGGACGGAATAAAGGCTGCCGAGCAGGTTGCCAAATACTTATTGGGAGTTTGATATGGACGCAAGAACAAGGCTTTTAGGAAAGCAGAGAGTAGTTATTAAGATCGGATCATCGAGTCTGATGCATGCCGAGACGGGAAAGGCTGATTTAAGGAAGATAGAGAAGCTTGTAAGGATCATATGTGACCTTAAGAATACGAACAAGGATGTGATCTTGGTATCATCGGGTGCCATAGCGATAGGTGCTCAGACACTCGGGCTTAATACCAAGCCGAAGACTTTGTCGCTTAATCAGGCCTGTGCAGCGGTCGGTCAGGCGCAGCTCATGATGATATATCAGAAGCTTTTCTTAGAATACAATCATATTGCGGCGCAGGTACTTCTTACCTTTGACGCGATAACCGATCCCGAGCGCAGAAGAAATGCCGAAAATACGTTAAACGAGCTGCTTCAGCAGGATATAATCCCGGTTGTAAACGAGAACGATACCGTAGCTATAGAGGAGATAGAGTTCGGCGACAACGACACTTTATCCGCCATAGTTGCGCATCTTATCAAGGCCGATCTGCTTATCCTGCTGTCGGATATAGACGGCCTCTATACGGACGATCCTCACAAGAATCCTGATGCAAAGAAGCTCTCGGTAGTCGAGAAAATAGATGACAGGATCAAGGATATGGCCAAGGGAGTGGGAAGCTCATACGGTACGGGCGGCATGGCTACCAAAATAGCCGCGGCCCGCATAGCAACCGATTCCGGCGCCGACATGGCTATATTAAATGCGGCAGACCTGAACCTGATACACGCGCTTCTTGACGGAGAGGACGTGGGAACTCTGTTTTTGGCTCATGATTCCGAAGGCTTTGATACGGTTGAGTTCATAACGAAGAAGGAATATTTACAATAAAACGATCATATGAATCTTAATTAAGGGGGTGCGTGCAGTGACTATTAGTGATGAAAAGAAGGAGTTAAGGCGCAAGGTCTTAAACGAGAGAAGGAGACTTTTTTCTGATGTGGTCGAGGAGGATTCCGCGGTTATCTGTGATAAGCTGCTCAAGGAGACCGACATCCTCAAATGCAATAAAATATGCCTTTATATGCCTATCAACAACGAGGTGGATGTGAGGCTCATCTTTGACAGACTGCTTTCCCTGGGTAAGGAGATATATATACCTAAGGTTTGCGGCAAGGATATAATCTTTTATCTCTATGAAGGCAAGGAATCTCTTGCCGTCGGAAGCTTCGGGATCATGGAGCCTGTAAGCGGGAAAGAGCTTGAGGCGGACGACGATACATTTGTTGTGCTTCCCGGTGCCGTATTCTCGAGAGAGCGTGACCGTGTCGGATATGGCGGCGGTTTCTATGACCGCTTTATGAAGAAGCACCCCGGCATAAAGAATGCCGCAGTCTGCTATGATATGCAGATATATGTAAAGATACCGGCAGACAGCAGGGATGTAAAGCCGGATATGATAATAACCGAGAAGGAGATCATCAGATGACAGTGTAATCCTGAGCGCAGCGAAGAATTTTAAAAAAATATAATAGACAAGGAATAAGAAAATGAGTGAAATGAAATTTACAGGATCAAAGGAATATGTTGCATCGCCCGAGCTTATCGAGGCGGTAGAGGTTGCGGGCATACTTGAGAAGCCTCTTCTTATAAAGGGTGAGCCCGGAACAGGTAAGACCATGCTCGCCGAGGCGATAAGCGAAGCCTTAGGTATGCCGCTATATATATGGAACATCAAGTCCACAACAAAGGCACAGGACGGTCTTTATGTATACGATACCATCCAGAGACTCTATGACAGTCAGTTCGGCGAGGAGGGCGTGGACGATATCGCCCGTTATATAAAGCTCGGCAAGCTCGGAGAAGCTTTCAAGAGCGAGGAGCAGTGCATCCTTTTGATAGATGAGATAGACAAGGCCGATCTCGAGTTCCCGAACGACCTTTTGTGGGAGCTCGACAAAATGGAGTTCTATATACACGAGACCAGAGAGACAGTCAAGGCAAAGACGAGGCCGATAGTGATCATCACCTCGAACGCCGAGAAGGAGCTTCCGGATGCTTTCTTAAGAAGGTGCATATTCCACTATATCGCTTTCCCGACCAAGGAAGAGATGGACGAGATAGTGCGTGTACACTTCGACTCTATAGACGATCACCTCTTAGAGCAGGCCATGAAGACCTTCTACTGGATCAGAGACATCAAAGAGGTAAGGAAGAAGCCTTCCACCTCGGAGCTTATAGACTGGCTTCATGCGCTAATTCACGGCGGTTGCGATCCCGATACATTAGAGATGAAGCTTCCGTACCTCGGAGTTCTCGTCAAGAAGGACGAGGATGTGGATGTGGTTAAGAAACGCAGATTCTAAGTGTCATTCCGAGCGCAGCGACGCAGACCTCAATGCGAAGCGTTGAGGTGCCGGCCCGGCGAGGGCTTGCGAAGCAACAGGAAGAATCTTTATTTGAGGATAACGAATGTTTACTGACTTTTTATATACATTACGCGACAAGGGATTAAATGTCTCCACAACCGAGTGGATCACCTTCATGGATGCCTTGGACAAAGGACTTGCCAACTGCACCCTTGAGGGACTCTACAATCTCGGACGAATGACCCTGGTAAAGACCGAGTCGGATTACGACAGGTACGATATGGCATTTCTCGAATACTTCAAGGACGCACATTTCGGTGAAGATGATATACCCGAGATAATCATGGAATTTCTGAACAAGGGGGATATGGATACCTCCAAGCTAAACAAGGACCTCTATGCCTTTGACGTGCGTCGTGAGATGGCCGAGACAAAGCGTATGTTCCGCGAGCGCGTGCAGGAACAGAAATCTGAGCATAACGGAGGTAACTACTGGATAGGAACCTCGGGCGGTTCGGCCTTCGGACATCACGGAAGAAATCCGGGCGGACTCAGAGTATCCGGAAAGACCGGTATGCAATCGGCCTTTCAGGTCATAGGAGAGAGAAAATATCAGGATTTCAGGCATGACAAGACCTTGGATATAAGACAGTTCCAGATGGCTTTCAGGCGTCTCAGACAGTTCTCGACCAAGCTTGATATCCCCAAGACGGAGCTTGACTTGGACAGGACAATAGATGAGACCTGTAATAACGGAGGCATGCTGTCGCTTGAGTTCGATAAGCCGAGGAAGAATTCTGTCAAGCTTCTCCTGCTTTTTGACTGCGGCGGAACCATGATGCCCTTCGCGGAGATGTGCAACGATCTTTTCCAGGCTGTGCATAAAGCAAATCATTTCAAGGATGTAAAGACTTATTATTTCCATAATTGTATATACAGCAAGGTCTATAAGGATGCGGAGTGCGAGCTCGGCAACTGGATAGACCTCGAGGATCTCTTCAGGAAGTGCGACAAGGA
>ONVB01000046.1 GCA_900321145.1 uncultured Eubacteriales bacterium
CCGGTTGCGAGATTATCATTTACGGCACCGGCACGCTTTGCCACTTCACCGGTGACGGCGATAACGAACTCGGAACGAAGAGAGCTTGCCTTCTCAAAGCTCTCTGAGCCGCAGTTTGCCTCCTCAAAGATTATCTGAAGCACACCGCTTCTGTCCCTTAGATCAACGAAGATAACTCCGCCCTTGTTTCTGCTCTTGTTTACCCAGCCCATAACGGTCACGGTCTGACCGACATTTGCTCCCGTAACCTCTGTACATCTATGACTTCTCTTTAAGCCCTGCATTGATTCTGACATCTTTATATATTCCTCCTAAACCTGTTTCTATAAAAGATTCTTCGGGCTGACGCCCTCAGAATGACACATGCATTTTTCTTACAGGCAACGCCCTCAGAATGATACATGCATTTTTCTTGCAGGCAACGCCCTCAGAATGACGCATACATTTTTCTTGCAGGCAACGCCCTCAGAATGACACTAAGTATTTCTACTCTACTTCTTTATCGGCGAAAAATTCCACAATATCGGTATATCCCTCAGCGGTAAGCTGATCCTTCTGGAACTTCTTGTTCTTCTTCATCATCACTATATTAACGGTCCTGCCCTCAATTCTTAGCTTTGCCGCCTTGTCTAATATCTTAGACAGTTTGTCGGCAGGCATTCCCTTTTCTATCATATATACGACCTTGTCACCTGCTCCGGGAACCTTGAAATCCCTCTCCAAAAGAAGCATGATGATCCTTTCAAAGCCTATCGAGAAACCGCAGGCCGGCGTCTGCTGTCCGGTGAAACGTCCTATCATCTCGTCATAGCGGCCGCCGCCTCCGACAGAGCCGCCGTACTCATCCATGCTTATCTCAAAGATAGGTCCGGTGTAGTAGCTCATACCACGCACAAGTGTCGGATCAAAGGCAAGCTTAAAGTCCGCAGTCTTCGCCTTGTCCACGCTCTCGATTATGGTTATAAGGTTCTCGGCAACTTCGGCGCTTAAATTATCACCGAGTATGCCCGCAAGCTTTCTTACAGCCTCCGTGTCCTTTTCGCCTTCGGCGAAGAGCTCAAGGTACTTATCAACCTTCTCCTCTCCGTAGCCTGCAGACACAAGCTCTTCCTTAACTCCGTCCAGGCCGATCTTGTCCATCTTGTCTAACGCGATAAACACAGAATCGTAATCCGCCTCGTCAAAGCCGCTGTAAGAAGCCATGGCTTTGAGTATCCTTCTGTCATTTATCCTTATGGTAAAGTTGCCGAAATCGAGCTTTCCGAGCAGGGTGGTTGTAGCTAAGATCAGCTCGATCTCCGCGAGTATCCCCGGCTCACCGAGTATATCTATATCGCACTGCATAAACTGGCGGTAACGGCCCCTCTGAGGTCTGTCGGCACGCCATACATTTCCCATCTGAAGCGCCTTGAAGGGTGAGGGAAGGTCGTTGGCGTTATTGGAATAGAAACGGCAGAGCGGAACGGTAAGGTCATACCTTAAGCCTCCGTCCACAAGGTCTGCCTCCTCTTTCGCCTCGTCAAGCTTAAGCTTCTCTCCTCTCTTTAAGATCTTGAAGATAAGCTTCTCGTTCTCACCTCCCTGCTTCGAGGACAGATTCTCTATCGACTCCACACACGGAGTCTCGATAGATGTAAAACCGAAACCGGAGTAGGTTTCCTTGATCTGTCTGATGCAGTAGTCCCTGATCTCCATCTCTCTCGGAAGTATATCTTTCATGCCCGTAACGGGCTTTTTCTTCATTGCCATAAGCTTTCCTTCTTTCTAAGTAAAATAATATATCTTATATACTGTTTTTCTTTTTATCCATCAATTCATCAAATCTGTCTATATAGTCTGTAACGGACTTGCAGTTTGCAACTGCGTCCACACGCACCCTGTTTCCCGCCTCATCTCTTCTGATGAGCTTCGTCACGGCACCGGCGCCCGCAGACATTATATCCGTGAATTCTTCCATGATAAGCACATTGTACAGGCACTCGCAGCCTTCCTTCGCATAACCGACATTTTCCAGATTTCCGCCTATGCTTTTCTGTCTGTACAGATAATAGGGCTTTAGTCCTTCCGACAGCGCATACTCCCTTGCCATATCATGCATGGCTTCCATATCACGGTTTATGCCCGCTCTGTAATCCGCGAAGCTCTCCGATAAAGCCGCCGCTCTCTTTAATGCAAGCGAGTGTACCGTCAGGCTCTCCGGCGCAAGCTTTTTGATCTCATTTAATGTATGCTCCATCGAGTGCACGTCCTCGCCCGGAAGACCTGCGATAAGGTCTGTATTTATATTCTTAAAGCCTGCCTCTCTGGCCATCGCGAACGCTTCTATGGTCTGCTCCGGTGTGTGTGCCCTGCCTATGACCTTAAGCGTATCAATGTTCATGGTCTGGGGATTTATGCTTATTCTGTCTACTCCGTACGACAGATAGGTATCAAGCTTGGCACGGGTTATACTGTCCGGCCTGCCTGCCTCCACGGTAAACTCCGTATCCCTCGCCCGGGGAAATGCATCGGTCACCGCGACCATCAGCCTTTCGGTAAGCTCCTCTGACAGAGCCGACGGCGTGCCGCCACCGATGTAGACTGCCTTTAATTCCCTGCCCTCACACATATGCGCCGTGAGCTTTAACTCCTCCGCAAGCTTATCTATATAAGTCTGCGCCATATCCTTATAAAGCGCTATCGGATAGGATGTAAATGAGCAGTAAAGACATCTGCTCGGACAAAAAGGAATGCCTATATAAAGACAGTATGCATTATCCAGATCCGACTCGCCTTTGAGCTTCAATTCCTTTTTCGCTACCTCGATGGAAAGATGTGCCTTAGCCTCACTCACGGCAAACTCCGACTTGTAAAAACCGGCTATCTCCTCAACGGTTGCCCCGCCGCACAGCATCTTCATGGCTATCTGCGTAGGACGTACACCGGTCAGGTCTCCCCATGGAAGCTCCTGTCCCGTGTAGCTTACCAGCAGCCTGTACAGAGCAAGCTTTAATGTATTCCTGTAATCGTGTCTAACCCGGTAGTCACCCTCGGCTATAACCGTCTCATACAGGCCTTTACTTCCGCTCACCGAAAGCTTTACATCTTCATCAAATACGGCAGTCACGGTTATGATATCCTCCGAAGCGACTTCTTCGGTAAGAACAACCTCTGCTGCCGTCTTAGCGTTGCCTTCACTTATGCTTAAAACCTCGATGCTCCCGCCTATAAAGAACGCCATCAGAAGCGGTCTTACATCAATGTCGTAGAGTTCGAGGTTTCTGATATATCTTATCATATCTGACTGAAATACATCAGGCACGCATTATCCTTCTTCTCGCGCCCGATGGTTGTATATGAATCATGTCCCGGATAAACCTTTGTGTCGTCGGGAAGCTTAAAAAGCACGTCCCTTATGGAGAGCATAAGCTCCCTGGTGTTGCCGCCGGGGAAGTCGGTCCTTCCGAAGCTTCCTGCAAAGAGGATGTCTCCGGAGTAGAGCACGCCTTCCTCCTCAAGGTAATAGCACATTCCTCCCGGCGTATGTCCGGGAGTGGACATACATCTTATCTTTGTGCCTATAAGTTCTATAACATCGCCGTCTTTAAGCCACTCGTCCGCTGTCGTTGTGTAAGCCGCACCGAACATCTCGGCTAAGTTCTTATAAGGATCCGCAAGCATACCCTCCTCGTCCTTTGAGGCGTATACCCTGATGCCCGGATAGAGATTCTTAAGCTGGTTGACCGCACCGATGTGATCGTAATGTCCATGGGTGAGAAGGATCGCAACCGGCTTTAAGTTCTGGTTGTCATAGATCCCCTTAAGGAAATCTCCACGGGATGCGGGATCGATTATCACCGCCTCGCGGGTCTTTGAATTGGCTGCCGTGTAGCAGTTCGTGCCTATCGGCCCGAGTGTATTCGTAATATTGATTATATCGGACATAAAAACCTCCGCCTTTTAACCGGTAGTTCTCTCTATATCTATGATACCGTTCAAGTTTCTCAATTTCTTGACTATATAGCTGAGTCTCTCCTTGGAGCTTATCTCGAAGCGGACCTCTATGGTCGCCTTTCCCTGCTTGTTCAGACGCACATTTAAGCCCGTCAAATTGATATTCTCCTCGTTGAATATCTTCGTCATGGCAAAGACAAGTCCCTTGCTGTCGGAAGCGTATATGTTAAGCTCCGCGGTATAGAGTCCGCCCTGACCCTCGGCCCACTCGGCCTCGATAAGCCGCTTTCTGTCGAACTCATCCATATTCAGGATATTCACGCAGTCCGTCCTGTGTACGGATATACCTCTGCCCCTGGTGATATAGCCTATTATCTCATCACCCGGAACGGGCGCACAGCACTTCGAGAATCTGACGGACACATCGTCCATACCCTTGACTATGATACCGCCCTTCGAAGCATTTCCTCTGCCCGGAGCATTCACCTTATCTATGATCTGCTCCTCCGTGACCTTCTTTGCCTCATCCTTCTTGTACTCATCAAGAAGTCTTCCGACTATCTGACCCTCCTTCAGGCCGCCGTGACCTATGGCAGCCATAAGCGAATCCCAGTCGGTGAAGTTATAGCGCTTCATCACACGGCGCATAAGCTCCGGTGTCAGCAGATCCGGAAGATTGATATTCTTGCTCTTGCAGTAAGCCGCAACGGCATCCTTGCCGCGCTGTATGTTATCCGTCTTGTTCTCGGCCCTGAACCACTGGTTTATCTTGGTCTTGGCCTGAGAGCTCTTAACGACCGAAAGCCAGTCACGGCTCGGTCCTTTTGAATTCTGTGAGGTTATGATCTCGACACGGTCACCGTTCTTTAAGACCGTCTCTATCGGCACCTGACGACCGTTTATCCTTGCTCCGATAAGCTGGTTGCCGACGGCTGTATGGATATTGTAGGCAAAGTCTATCGGTGTCGAGCCTGCCGGAAGAGTCTTTACATCTCCGGCCGGAGTGAAGCAGTAAACCTGATCCGAGAAGAGGTCAAAGTCAGTCTTGACGAAGCTCATGAACTCCGCATTGTCCTCGGTATCCGTCTGCCACTCAAGGATCTGTCTGAGCCAGTTCATCTTCTGCTCCTCGCTGTCCTTGCCCTGGCCTCCTTCTTTATATTTCCAGTGCGCCGCGATACCATATTCGGCTATGCGGTGCATCTCGTAGGTTCTTATCTGTATCTCGAACGGGCGTCCTCCGGGCCCGATCAGGGTTGTATGGAGCGACTGATACATATTCGCCTTCGGCATGGCGATATAGTCCTTGAAGCGTCCCGGTATGGGCTTATACTTCTCGTGTATCACACCGAGAGCGGCATAGCAGTCACGTATCGAATCAACCTTTATCCTTATGGCATGGACATCATATATCTGGTCTAAGGTCTTGTCCTGCGTCTTCATCTTCTTGTAAATGGAGAACAGATGCTTTACTCTTCCGTCGACCTCAGCCTTTATCTCTGCCTCATCCATAAAGCTCTTTACCTCGGCCACAAGATGATTGATAAAATCCTCACTTGCATGAAGCCTTATCTCCACCTCATCCTTTAACTCTCTGTACTCGTCGGGATAAAGGTACTGCATGGAGATGTCATCGAGCTCTATCTTGATCTTGGATATACCGAGCCTGTGAGCTATCGGTGCATATATATCCATAGTCTCACGGCATTTCTCTATCTGCTTGTGCGGCGGCTGATACTGAAGAGTCCTTAGGTTGTGAAGCCTGTCGGCAAGCTTTATGAGGATAACTCTTATATCCTTTGCCATGGCAAGGAACATCTTCCTTAAGTTCTCCGCCTGGATCTCTATCTTGTCCTGGGACAGATCGAGCTGTGTCAGCTTTGTAACACCGTCCACAAGTATGGCTATCTCATCCGAGAACTCCGTAGCAACCTCCTCCAAGGTCATGCTTGTGTCCTCGACCACATCATGGAGAAGCCCCGCTGCTATGGTCTCCTTATCAAGCTCAAGCTCGGCAAGTATTATCGCCACACATATCGGATGGATGATATACGGCTCACCCGACTTTCTCTTCTGACCTTCATGACACTTATACGCCGTCTGATAAGCCTTCTCGATCAGAGACAGGTCCGAGGACGGGTGATACTGCCTGATGGTTGCAAGAAGCTGCTCGTACAGCTCCTCGGGAGGAGTGTAATCCTTGGGCTTGCTTATATCATTTTTTAATGCGTTATGTATCTCATGTTCCGCCATATGATTACCTCCTTCTGCACTA
>ONVB01000088.1 GCA_900321145.1 uncultured Eubacteriales bacterium
ATAGGCTTGGCATACTCGGCGATATGCTTTATGTGAACAGAAGGAGTGAACCTCTTTGACTTTTTTAACGCCTGTGTTACAGGCCTTCTCACAAGCTCTAAGGCTTCAATACCTATGTTGGAGTTTCGTGCGTTCTTCTTGGGCCTGCCTAAAAACTCGGTCTTATATACGTTGTTGTAGAAGCTGTACATGAAGAAGTCGAGCAGGTCGGGCATGACAGCCTCGGCACCTTCGGCTTCAAGCAGGTCTACGATATGGTTATTGGCAGAGGGCAGGAACTTGACCAAGATCTCGCCTACGATACCAACCTTCGGCTTGATCATATCCTCGTATATAGGTATGGAGTCGAAGTCCCTGACTATCTGGTTGACAAGGTGAGTGAAGCCTCTTCCTCCGGCTTCCATACAGCGGATGGCAGCGCGCTCCCATTTCTTATGCATCTTGTTGACGGAACCCGGAACCCTCTCATAAGGTCTGGTTCTGTAAACCACACGCATGAAGAGATCGCCCAAGGCTATTGCCTGCATAGCGCACTTGATTGTCTTGAGGTTGACCTTGAAGCCGGAGTTGGCCTCAAAGCCCTGGACGGAGAGTGCGATAACAGGTATCTGCGGGTAGCCCGCCTTCTCCAAAGCACGACGGATGAAGCCTACATAGTTTGTGGCACGGCAGCCGCCGCCTGTCTGAGTCATGATGAGAGCGAGTTTGTTCACATCGTACTTGCCGGACTGTATGGCATGCATCATCTGGCCGACGACTATCATGGAAGGGTAGCAGGCGTCGTTGTTTACATACTTGACACCGGTGTCTGCGGCTATCCTGTCTATATCCGGAAGCATCTCTATATTCAGGTTCAGGTGCTTAAATGCAGCGCCCAAGATAGAGAAATGAATCGGTGACATCTGCGGTGCCAGCAGAGTATAATCGCGCATCGCCTCGGTAAACTCCACGCGGTTTATGCTGCTTGGTACGGGCGTAGGCTTTACTTCATGCTTCTTTCTTATATTTACGGCGCTGATAAGGGATCTGATCCTTATCCTTGCGGCACCTAAATTGCTTACCTCATCTATCTTAAGAACAGTATATATCTTACCTGAATTGGTCAGTATATCGCTTACACAGTCGGTCGTAACGGCGTCTAAACCGCAGCCGAAGGAGTTGAGCTGGATAAGCTCCAAATAGGGGCTGGACTTGACATAGTTGGCGGCCTTATAGAGCCTTGAGTGGTACATCCACTGGTCGGATACTATGAGTGGTCGCTCAACCTCGGCAAGGTGGGATACGCTGTCCTCGGTAAGAACGGCTATTCCGAAGGAGTTGATAAGCTCGGGCAGGCCGTGGTTGATCTCGGGGTCGAGGTGATACGGTCTTCCGGCAAGTACTATGCCGAGACGGTCGTTATTCTTGCAGTACTGTATGACCTCCTCACCGCGCTTTTCTATAAGAGACCTCACTTTGTCAGCCTCGGCAAATGCCGCGTCTACGGCCTCGGATATCTCTTCCGCGGTAACCTCTGTATGGTGCTTAAACTCACGCAGAAGTCTGTCTTTTAAGGCTTCTTTGTTGTCTAAAGCGAGGAAGGGGCGGATATAGTCTATATCATTTTCCGAGATCTCTTCCATGTTGTTCTTTATATTTTCGGCATATGAGGTTACTATCGGACAGTTGTAGTGGTTGTTGGCGTCGGGAGTCTCGTTTCTCTCGTAAGGGATGCAGGGGTAGAAGATGGTCTTTATTCCCTGCTTTATAAGCCACATTACATGTCCGTGACTGATCTTGGCCGGATAACACTCGGTATCGCTGGGGATGGATTCTATGCCAAGCTGGTATATATCCCTTGTGGACATCGGTGAGACGACAACGCGGTATTTGAGCTTAGTCAGGAAGGTGTACCAGAAGGGATAGTTCTCATACATGTTGAGAACCCTCGGTACGCCAATCTCACCGCGTTTTGCGTCTTTTATGTCGAGCGGTTCATAATCAAAGAGAAGATGGAGCTTCTCTTCGAACAAGTTCGGTACATTGTCCTTGTTTTTCTTCAGTCCGAGTCCTCGCTCGCAGCGGTTGCCCGAGATGAAGCGTCTGCCTCCCGGGAAGCGGTTTATGGTCAGCAGGCAGCTGTTGGTACAGCCCTTGCAGCGAGCCATGGTTGTCTCGTAGGTGAGCTCATCCATTTCCTTGGCCGAGAGCATGGTAGAGGTATAGCCCTCCGTATAATTCTCACGGGCGATCAAAGCCGAGCCGAAGGCGCCCATGATGCCTGCGATATCAGGTCTTATGGGCTTTCTTCCGGATACAAGCTCAAAGGCGCGGAGCACGGCATCATTGTAAAATGTACCGCCCTGGACCACGATCTTTTTGCCGAGCTGCTTTGGATCGGTGAGCTTTATAACCTTGATGAGAGCGTTCTTTATAACTGAGTAAGCAAGTCCTGCGGAGATGTCGGATACATCCGCGCCCTCCTTCTGGGCCTGCTTAACTTTTGAATTCATAAATACGGTACAGCGTGAGCCAAGGTCGATAGGGCTCTTTGCAAAAAGCGCGATCCTGGCAAAGTCCTTTATCTCGTAATTAAGGGACTTGGCGAAGGTCTCGATAAATGAACCGCAGCCTGAGGAACAGGCCTCGTTCAAAAGCACATTGTCCACCGCACCCTTCTTTATCTTGATGCACTTCATATCCTGACCGCCGATGTCTAAGATACAGTCCACATCGGGCTCGAAGAAGGCAGCGGCAGTGTAGTGCGCTATAGTCTCAACCTCGCCGTAATCCAGATTAAGTGCTGATTTTATAAGAGCTTCACCGTAGCCGGTGGAGCAGCCGGAAGCGATAACGGCATCCTTTGGAAGCTTTTCATGTATCTCCTTCATGGCGCGGAGAGTAGTTTTAAGAGGGCTTCCGTTGTTGCTTGAATAAAAGTCATATAAAAGCGAGCCGTCCTCACCGACAAGTGCAACCTTGGTTGTGGTTGAACCTGCATCGATACCGAGGAAGCATTTGCCGCAATAGGTCTCGAGGTCACGGCGCGTGACCTTGTAGCCGGCCTGGGCCTTGCGAAAATCCCTATAGGAAGCTTCATCCTTAAAGAGGGGTTCGAGTCTGTCTACCTCCTGAGCCACTGAAAGCTCCGGAGTAAGCAGGGCGTTAAGACCGCTTAAGCTCATCTTTACATCCTGCTTGGAGTTCATGGCCGCGCCGACGGCAGCAAAAAGATGTGAGTGTGAAGGAGCTATTATATGCTCGTCGTCTAAGGAGAGAGTTCTTACAAAGCTTGCCTTAAGCTGATCAAGGAAGTGGAGCGGGCCGCCGAGGAAGGCAACATGGCCTCTGATGGGCTTACCGCATGCAAGACCGCTTATGGTCTGGTTGACAACAGCCTGGAATATACTTGCCGAAAGATTAGGTTTTGTGGCACCCTCGTTGATAAGGGGCTGGATATCGGTCTTTGCGAACACGCCGCAGCGGGCTGCGATGGGATAGATGGTATCGTAGCTCTTTGCATACTCATTTAAGCCCATGGCATCCGTCTGAAGAAGGGCGGCCATCTGGTCTATGAAAGAACCGGTACCGCCTGCGCAGACAGAGTTCATGCGCTGCTCTATGACGTTTGAAAAGTAGATTATCTTGGCATCCTCTCCGCCGAGCTCGATGGCTACATCCGTCTGGGGAGCATATGACTTTAAGGAGTCGGATACGCACACAACCTCCTGTTCGAAGGGAACGCCGATGACCTTGGCAAGCGCAAGACCGCCCGAACCGGTGATGGCGGGAGTTATCTCCACATCCCCGAGCACATCTATCGCGTTAGTCAGAATGCCCTTTAATGTCTCCTTGATATTGGCGAAATGCCTCTTATATTCCGAGAAAACGATATTGTCCTTATCGTTCAGCACGGCGACCTTTACGGTCGTGGAACCGATGTCTATACCTAATCTGTTCATGAAAAAAGCTCCTTTTTTGTTCATTTAAGCTGAAATATTATACTCTATACTTTATTATAATGCAATAGCTTGCAGGCCGGATCGCAATGTCCGAAAAGTACGGGAGTCGCTGATCGGTAACGTACCGGATATGCACAGCACTTTTTTGTTGTTTTTTTTTATAAATTCGGGTATAATATCTGCGATTATGTTCTGAGAAAAAAGAGGTAAAACTATCATGAAATTCTTGTACAAATTAGAGGATAAGTGGGGAAGCAAATCCATAAAAAATCTCCCGTTGATCACCGTCATTATTTTTTCGTTAAGCTATGTACTTGGCTGGCTGGCACCGGATGTATATGAAAAACTGGTCTTCGACCCCTTCGCGGTTTTCGGCAGCGGAGAAGTGTGGAGAGTGTTTACCTGGATATTCACGATGCCGGGTTCTTTCAACTATTTCACCCTTGTAATGCTTTTTGTGTATGTTATGATCGGACGTTCCGTAGAGATGTCTATCGGTACATTTATGTATAACATATACATATTCTCCATGTTGCTTGTATTGACACTGGGAAATGTGATCACAGGTCTGATATTTTACCTGCAGGCGTCCGGCGGTGAAATGGCGGTCGGAAATGCGTGGATTCAGGAGGCCATGTATTTCGTGCCGGAATTCGGTCCGACGGTTTATATCTTAGACGCTATATTCCTGGGTTTTGCGCTTATTTATTCCGAGAGCCTTATGCTCTTTATGTTCGTGATACCGATCAAAGCCAAGTATCTCGCTTATGCGGATCTTATCTGGCTCGGATACTTATTCTTCAAGTACAATGCCCTTTGCAACAGGGTGAACATTGTATGTGTTATTCTTGTATGGGTCGTATATGTGATCCTGATGAAGCATTATACTCCGGGGCATGCCAAGGTTATGCTTCAGCGCAAAGCTTATACGGCTAAGCGTGCCATGGACAGAAGAAAACGTGAGCACGAGACCGAGAAGGGCAAGGTTATCGAATTCCCGGGCGGAGTTACAAGGCACAAGTGTGCTGTCTGCGGTAAGACAGAGAAGGACGATCCGATGATGGAATTCAGGTTCTGTTCGAAGTGCGAGGGTAATTACGAGTACTGCTCGGAACACCTTTATACACACGAACACGTTAAACCGAAGCAGTAAAAAATAAAAGGGAAAAACCAATGAAAGCAAAAAAATACATCAACAACATAAAAAAAGAGGATGGCTCGACAGAGTCCCTTAAGGCATATATCGATCATGCAAGGGCTTCATATATGGCATATGCGGCGGTTGACCTTGCCATGAACCTCTACACCATGAGACTGAACCTCATAGAGCGCGAGGAGGATAAGGCAGACTATACAGAAGAGCTCAAGAAGGCCGTAAATGACATCGAGAAGCTTGTGAAAAAGGTTACGGACGGCGAGAAGGTGAGCGAAGAGGATATTGCTCTTATCAGAGAGATCCGTTCTTTGGCGGAAAAAAGAATACAGATAATAGCCTCCTATGTGGAGCATTTTGACGTATATGAATATGTGATGAACAGAGTGGAGTTTGCCGCACTTGGCGGAGCCGTCGAGACAGACAGGGCAGCGCTGACCGAAAGGATAGTGAATTTCATCTTCAAGGACAAGGATCAGCCCATGATCATGGACCGTATGAAGCGTATTCTTGAGCAGCTTCCCGTGCGCATGACCAAACAGAGGTTTCTTGATATCCTCTCGGGGGCACTCGATCTGTACAAGGGCGCCGACAGAAAGGCTTTGTATGACTTTGCGGAGATGTTCAAAGGACGGACACTTATGATCAGGCCGGAAGGCTTTGACGAAGGTCACGACGAGCTTCGGACTCTGCTACGTGACTTTGAAGAGGCCGATTACTCCGGCATGGACAGCGCCACATATAATGACCTTAAGGACAGACTTGATATCGCTGTTAAGAGTATGGAGAAGGAAAGCACAGATTATATGCTTTTGGCCCAGCTTGTGAATTCCGCATATGTAATGCTTTTATCTGCGGATGTCAGGGAACTGGCGCTTACGGTAAGAGGCTACAGCGAGTCGGTTGACATCATACACGATGTGATGACTGCGGCGGTAGACACGGAGGATGGTTTCTTCAAGCTTGAGGGTGTACCCGAGGAGCTGAGCGAGGAGACCACGACATTTCTTGCTGCCGGACAGTCGCTTGCGGAGGAGTATGAGGAAAAGCTCAAAAACGAGGGTATGTATGATGCGTTCAAGCTCACGGACACCTACTACAAGCTGATGTCCACAAGCTATTTTGCAAATCTTGAGGAAAATGATGTCAAGGAAGAGCAGCTTGCGGATGCGTCGGATGTAGAGGCTGTGAAAAAAGAGCTGAGCGAGCTTGTCACAGCATGGCTTACAGGGATGAAGAAGCAGGTGAAGCGCGCGGTCATGGCTGCGGGGATCAGTACCATACCGGTATTCTTTAACTCGGTGGATGAGATAAAGAATTATGTAAGCTATGTTCTTGACAGTGTAAATGATGCGGCCGAGCTTCATGCGACAAGGCTGTTGATAGATACTATTATAGATGCGGAGACAGAAGAATATTAAATGATACTGTGTGAAGATTATTACACATTCGGAATAAAAGAAAAGAAGCTGCCTTCCATAGTGAGGAGCATAGAGAAAGGGAAAGAGGTCAAGAAGCTTTTTGCGGTCACGCTGCCTCTTGGCTCATCGGGGATACTGGAGATATATGAATACAACAGACTCCTTGAACCGGTTTTTTCCTCTTTGACTCCTGAAGCATTTATTGTCGGTCTTGCACCCGATAAGGAGCAGGCGGAGGAGCTTGTGGAGGCGATAATACAGGATGTGTACGACGACACGGGAGAAAAGCTTGATGTGAAAGGATATTTTAAGTATGCTTCATATACTGTTGACAATACTTAAGTTTCTGCTCTTTGCCGTTCTTATAATACTCGGACTTATTCTGTTTTTGCTTTTGCTGGTGCTTCTGTCGCCCATACACTACAGGGCGGATGTAAAGTACAAGGATAAGGTAAAGGTTTTTGCCAAGATCAGATACCTGATAGTTACCATACGGGTGAGCTTTGATCAGGAGACCAAGGAGCTTGTAAACGAGACAAGGGTACTCGGGATAAGGCTGAAAGGCAAAAAAAAGAAGCCTGAGGATGAGACGGACCCTGAGGCTGAGATAGAAAAGCACGGTAAGAGTTATGATGAGTTCGCCGGAGCGGGTGAAGACGATCTGCCCGAGATTGATATCCCCGAAGCGGGTGAAGACGATCTGCCCGAGATCGATATCCCCGAAGCTTCGAAAACAGAAAAAGAAGCTGATACGGCCGGAAAGCATCTTAAAGCCTTTAAGGTGGATTACGGAGAACCCGAAGCACTTTCCGTAAGCGAGGATTCGAGCGAGCTTATAGAGGTGCCTCAGGATATAGAAAACGGAAGCAAGGAAGAAAATGTGAATTTTGTGGCCGGGATCATAGCGAAGGTTATGGATACAGTCGGAAGGATAGTATCAAAGGTCGCTTCGGTGGTTGCGAAGGTTTTCGAAAAGATATCTGATAAGGCTGACGAGATATCCGACAAGGTCGATTCCAAAATCGACGACATAGACAGTAAGATTGTCAAGGCCGAGCAAACCATAGACCGTTTTGAAAAGTTCTGGGAGCTTGAGTGTACGGAGAAGACCAAGGTGTACCTGTCCAAGTACATAAAGAGCGTGATAAGGCATATAGCTCCAAGAAAGGCGAAGGGCTATGCGGAGTACGGCTTTGACGATGCGGCGAAGACCGGAGAGGTCACAGGCTACTTAAGTCTGCTCCCGTGCATGTATCAGAAAAAACTATACCTTTATCCGAATTTTCAGGATAAGGTCATGGATATAGAGGTAAGTCTGAAGGGGTACATAGTACTCGGTTACTTAGCAAGAATCATATTCAGTATAAATCTATGGAAGACGCTTATGGCGGCAAGAAAGCTGAAAAGCTCAGCTTCCAAATAGGAGGATAAAATGGCAAACAATTTTAATGAGACAATAGGATCGATGTTTAAGGGATTAGACACTCTGATGAATACCAAGACGGTTGTCGGAGAGCCTGTATATGTGGGAAATACGATCATAGTTCCGCTTGTGGATGTAAACTTCGGTATAGCAGCCGGAGCATTTGCAAGAAGCGGAAGCAAGCATTCCTCTGCGGGCGGTATGGGCGGCAAGATGAGTCCTACGGCAGTCCTTGTAATAACGGACGGCAAGGCCAAGATGGTAAGTGTCAAGGCCGAGGATACGATATCCAAGATCATAGATATGGTTCCCGAGGTGGTGGACAAGGTCGCAAGCATAAGGGGAAAGAAGACCGAGCACCAGCTTGAGGTAGAAGAGAAGATAGAAGAGATTGGACAGAAGGAAGAAAAAATAGGAGATAAAACAGGAGAGTAGCCTATGAGTCAGGTATCGGATGTAAGTATGCAGCTCCTTCTCAATTCGGATAATCCGGTGGATATGTTTCCGCATATGCAGTCCTTCCAGGAAATGATGATGTACTATGAGTGCGCCATGATGGAGGTCGAAACCAAGCTCAAGGTATTGAACTCCGAGTTTGCGCTGGTTCATAAAAGGAATCCGTTTGAGAGTATAAAGAGCAGGCTGAAGAAGCCGAACAGTATCATGGCCAAGCTTCGAAAGAAGGAGCTTGATTTCACGATAGAGAACCTGGAAAGCGGTTTGACGGATATTGCCGGAGTGCGTGTAATATGCTCCTTTTTGGAGGATATATATGCGCTTTCCGACATGCTTTCGGCTCAGGATGATATAACAGTTCTTGAAGTAAAGGATTATATAAGGACACCGAAAAGGAACGGGTACAGAAGTCTGCACCTTATCGTTGAGGTGCCCATTTTTTTAACTAACAGAAAAAAATACATGAAGGTTGAGGTACAGTTTCGGACCATAGCGATGGATTTCTGGGCCAGCCTCGATCACAAGCTTAAGTATAAAAAGGACAACCTTAAGCATCCGGAGATAGTCGCACAGGAACTGAAAAAATGCGCGGACACCATAACCGCGATGGATTATAAAATGCAGGAGATAAGACAGCTTCTCGAGTGATGTGTATATTTTGTGACTTTGTTTATTATATCATCCCGGTATTCGGACGCTGAGAGGGGTAAGGAGGAAACACGAACATGGAATTTAGATTAGTCAGGTACAAGTCTGATGAGAACGGCAACGGTGAATCGATATGTCTTGTCAATAAAAAGAACAGCATAGTCGCATGCATGAAGGTTGAGTTTCAGGCCGGAGCCGTAGTGGTCACATATCTTGCTGTTTCTGAGCATAAGAGAAGGCAGGGGTTTGGAACATACCTTCTCCAATCGTATATTGATTGTATCAGTGAAGCTGATATATTTATCCCCGTTGAGGTTTACTATACGCTCGGGGATGATAACGGTGGTCTGGTTCCCTTCTTTGAGGCACAGGAGAATTTTGATATTATCGAAAAGAAAAGTCTCTATCGTATCTCGGCAAAGCAGCGCAAGAGTAACAAAAGATGGAAAAGGCTTAAGCAGGTAGAGTGGGATGCCAAAGAGGTATTTGGGAAAGACAGAAGCATACGGGAAAAGGTTCGTCGTGAGCTTGAGAATAGCGGCTTCGGTTCATTTATGGAGAGTGATGAGGTTTACGACAGGCAGCTGAGCTTCGCAAAGTTCTCGGATACAGGTAAGCTTAAAGCAACCTCACTTGTAAAAAAGCACAGCGATACGGAGATCGAGCTTGCGTTTTTGTATATGGTGTCAAATGATATCAAAGCCCTTTCCGATGTGGTCGCCGCAACCTGCAACGTAATGGACGAACTCTATTCGGGTGCGGAGCTGTGGTTCAATGCAAGCGTTCCCGAGGCGGCAGCGTTTGCGGACAGTGTGTTCGGGAGTTCTTCAAGAGCCGGAGGATGCTATGTGGCAACATGGAACGGTACGACCGATAAGGACAATGCGAACGTCAGGAAAATGGTAAATGATCTTGGGTTGAATGTATAGGGAGGTATACTTAAGGATGGATGAATTATTTAAAAAACAAAACAAAATATCTTTTGTTAAGGAAATCAAGGAGACGGAGAAAGACGGCTTTGTCGTATATGACAAGAAAACAGAGGAAAAGGAATTTTTCAAAGCCGGAATAAACAAGGAGATCAAGTGGACCGTTGATAAGCTCCTCAAGGAGAAGATGGATACCGATCCCGAGATCAAGGATATATTCCTGAACGACATGGACGCTCAGAAGCTCTATGAGAAGAACGGCAAGTTCAGCAGCAAGGACAGAAAGACAAGCATGAAGAAATGTCAGGAGATCCGTGAGAAGAAGCTGAAGGAAACAGCCGAAAAGATCAAGAAAAAGAATAAACCGACCTTAAAGGATACTATAGAGGCAAAGAAGAAGCTTATAAACCTTGACGCGGAAGCAAGGGAAGAATATGTAAAAGCGACCATGATCAATGATGAGGACTACAAAAGAGATATCATGGTCAACCGTATGAGAAAGCTGTTCAGACTCGGAAGAATGTACTCGGAGTATCTCCAGTCCGAAGAAAAGATTCCCGCTGAGCTCAAGATCCA
Source organism: uncultured Eubacteriales bacterium (assembly GCA_900321145.1). GTDB lineage: Bacteria > Bacillota > Clostridia > Lachnospirales > Lachnospiraceae > Coprococcus_C. Next base: position 10,548 of record ONVB01000088.1, read on the forward strand.
GCTTGATAAGGATCTCAATAAGGTAAGGGATGAGCTTCAGAAAGAGATAGACAGTATGAAGGCTTCCGATGTGGGTAAGATCACATGGGAGAAGATATCGGGCGAAAAGCAGTATTCCGCGACTTCCATGCAGAAGTTTTTTGCCGATGCCGAGAAGAGGGAAGAAGAAAAGAAATACCTGAAGAAGAAGGAAGAAGAGGAAAAGAAAAAGCAGGAAAGAAAAGAAGCCCAGAAGAAGCTTGCGGAGGAAAGAAAGAAGGCGACCGAGAGCACTGCGGAGAAGACGGATATCAAGGGCGAAACCGTCAAGGAGCTTTCGGCAAACCGCATGTATATGATAAAGACAGGCAAGCTTGGCAAGAAGCAGGAGGACAAGGTAAAGGGTACCGAGTGGGTGATCGGCAGGTATGCCGATGTAGCCGCTCAGCTTTTTGTCGGCCGTGAGGATATGCCTGAAGACAAGTTCATACGAGAACTGATCAATTACAATAACGTCTTAAAGAAGAATCTCAGCCTTCTCGAGAGAGATATATACAACACCGGAATATATACCGATGTCACTCTCGGATTAAGGGCGCTTAAGGAGAGACTTATGAACACCGCCATAGAGAAGATGGGCAAGTCCGTCTTCGAAAAGGATGCTGTCAAGAATCTGTCACCGGAGACCGTCAAGAGCTATGTGGACTTAGAGCAGCTGGCTAAGTATAAGGAGCGCAAGGAGAACCTGGAGAAGGATGCGGAGCTTGCGCTTTCGACCAGAGGCGACTCGATATGGGAGTCGAAGGCGCTTCAGTCTCTCGTGCTCAACGATAATGTTACCGAGAATCAGATGAAGGCATTAAAGAGCCAGGTGAAGAATATTGCCACCATGATAGAAAGTATCGTCAAGGCGAAGTTCGGCATACTTATATCCGACGAGGTATATGCCGATGTGATCAAGTATCTCGGTGACAATGCGCTTTTCGGAAACTACGAGAAGGTTGCCAATGAGGTGGGACGTTATGTGGATACCATGCAGTTTACCAACAGAAAGGCAGCTTCCGTAAAGAGAGACTTTGACAAGGCGTACGAGAAGGAGATAGATCCGGTATGCTTTTGGTTCCGTGAGGAGTTCAAGGATACGGTTGAAGCCTACATCGCCAAGAAGAAAAAGGTGTGGGACAAAAAGGGCGTTGACAGAAGAACCGTTATGAGGCGTGAGCTTATAACTATCAAAAAGTATCTGAACAAGCTCAATAATGTGACGAACGCCAAGAGGCTTACCAGGGAAGGCTGGGGTAAGCTTCTTGATAAGTCCAGAGCTTATATAACAAATGTCCTCGGCGGTCCCATGCTCTATATGAGGGATATATATTCCGATACGGAGGAAGTGATCAGGAAGGATTTTGAGGATATACAGAAGTGGGAGAAGAGAGAAGGAAAGAAGAATACCGTAAGCAGGGCCGAGTATGAGCAGTTTGCCGAGAACTCCCGTATTCAAAAGGGTATCAGGAAAGGTGATTTCTCCTACGGATCAAGGCTTAAGTCTCATGAGGTACTTGATTCGGAAAGCTGGAGAGCTATATTAAATGATGATGAGATAGAGTTTATAAGGGATAATTTCGACCAGATCATATTCGAAAACGAAAAGCTGATAGAGTCTCTTCCGTTCCTCAAGGATGTCAAGGGACTTGACAAACTCGGAGACATAACGGCTGAACAGTTTGAACTCTTAAAGAAGAGCGTGTCAGAACTGCTCACCAAGGAAAATGTCAAGGAGACTATCGAAGAGCTTCGCGCCGATAAGGAATGTGATGCCGACTTGAGAATGCATGCCATCTTAAATATGCTTTCTACAAGCTCGGATGCTTCTGCTCTCAGGAAGCACGTGGAGAAAGAATTGAAGATACGTGCCGATAAGAAGGCTTTAGACGACAGAAAAGCCGAGGAGAAGACCATATTTGCCGTGATCCGTACTCCGAAGACCAGGGACGGAAAGATACATTTCTCTTATAACGATATGAAGGCCTACAGAAAGTCTGCCTTAGACAAGCACTTCAATTCCAGGGGGGACTGGCTTTCCAAGAGAGAGAGAAAGTTTGAAAGTGCCGGAAGCTTCTGGAAGAAGGTTGAGAGCATGGATGCTTCCGAGAAGGAAAAGGTGATGTCTGCCATCAACTGGAATGTAGCAAGGCTTAAGCCCGAGAAGCATCTCAAGGAGCTTGCTGAGTCGCTGAATAAGATAGTCGGCGAGAAGGTAGACGATTACATAACCGAGATACTCGCATTTAATAATCATGATCTGCTTTTCTCACACGGAGGTGCGGCTCAGGATGTGTTCTTTGAGTATGATGAAAGCAAATATGCGAAGAAGATGGCTGTCCTTGCCAAGAAGGTCAGGAAGAATACGGACTTTTTGGAGAAGGGCATCAAGGACTATCCCGAAGAGGTAAAAAATGAATTACGGGAGAAGCTGCTTCCGCTGTACCTGTCATTCAATACCGAATTTGCGGAGAAGTCGAGCGAATTGGATAAGGAGGTAAGGCAGCTTAAGTCTGATATCGAGCAGGAGAAGAACAAGAAGGACGGTGCGGACAAAAAGCAGATCGAAAAGCTCGAGAAGAAGCTTGCTTTAGCCCAAAAAAGATTAAAAAAGGCTAAGGACAGTGCCACGAAGGAAAAGGCAGCCAACAAGAAGGCGACGGGATATGAGACTATGGAAGACCTTATGAAGGTCGTTAATTCCAACATATCGGGTGCCGAGGGAGTAATGAGCGATAAGATGTCCGTGTTTGCCGAGAGATATGAGAAGCGTAAGGATATGCTCACATCCTATGGCAAGGGAGAGTTAAAGCCTATCGCAGACTGGCTGTTTGACCAGCAGTCCTTAAGGGAGGTTCTCCTTGATCCCGCAGAAAGCGTGGCTTCAAAGAAGATCAGTGATCTGCATGCAAACCTTTCTGCATTTGCCAATGTATATAAGACTCAGTTCAGCCTTATAGGTCAGGTATTCCTTGAGCAGAACGGCAGCATGCTTCTTGGATTAAGCGAACCCATGACCGAGAAGCAGTGGAATGAGCAGTTTGAGTCATTTACGAGTAATTATGTAGCGACTGGCAAGGAAGGGATCAATTCCATACAGCAGAATTTCGAGCTTCTGCAGACCAGGCTCGAGGATTCTTTTACCAAGTATTACTTTGAAACCAAAGAAGTTAAGGATGATGTCAGGAAATCCGGTTCCAAGGATCCGGGTGCAAAGTACAGAAAAGCGACAAGCTATGCGCGCGGAACCGCAGCAAGTATTTTCGTGGCCGTAAGGGATGACGAAGAACTCTTCGAGCAGATGTTCAATGAAAGATCCGTCAAAGATCTTGCGAAGAAGATAGGCGAGAATTATATGGCCAACGAGAAGGAGATGAAAAAGGCCTTCAACGCGTATCTTTCGAAGAACAAAGCTGTTGCAAGTGCCGATGCAGCTTCGGACCTCCAGCTCTTTATCAGTCATTTGAGAGTAAAAGCGATAAAGGAGGACAAGGCCGAGTTCAAGAAGCACTTAAAGAAGTATCTTCAGGATTATGTAAGCGGTATCAAGATCGGCACATTTGCTCATACGGCTCTTATCAAGTCGAGTGAAAAGCGCCTCGCCGAGAAGAAAGCGAAGAGCAAGCCGGCTATCGACGATATGATCAATAAGAGCCATGAGACCAGACTGGCTATGAACAATGTACTGTTCGGCGGTAATCTTGACAGTATAAATCAGTTCTCATCGCAGAAGAGATCTCTTGCTTATGAGCATACAAAGAGCAACAAGAAGATAAAGACCAGGGGCAAGGAGGACGATGCAAGGCTTAGGGCGGCTGCCAAGAGTGTGCTTGAGAAGGTAGGTCAGGGCAAGGAGGTTCCTCAAATCCTTGTCAATGTCCTTGATGAATATATGCGCTTTAATTCCGGCATAATGGATAAGATAGACAAGCTTGCCGACTGGATTCTTAAGGAGAAGAATGAGATCGTTCTCGAGGCTGAGAGACTCTTCAAGGTATATGAGTACGGCAAGGAGCAGGGCATACCAGAAGCCGGACTTGAGCTTTATACCGTATATACCATAAGGAATTCCGAGAGAGGCTTCGACTCGGGCATGAAGGATGCCGCAAAGCAGTTCAAGACCTTCTTTACCAAGTTCTCGGAGCTTGAGGGCGTAGCGGTTTCAAATCCTCTGATCAAGGCGCAGAAGAAGGATGCAATGGAAAAGATGCGCATGCTTCTTTTCATAAAGGGTGAAGGACTCTCTAAGGATGCACTCGACAAGATGGTTGATGCCCAGAAGGCTTATCTTGCATATGCCGATAAAGCTTATACGCTCATACAGAAGGCAGCGGAAGAAAATGAAGATATCAAGAAATTCGACTCGATGTTTAAGGAGAGATATATAAAGGGTGCCTGCGACTATTTCGGCGGTGAGTTTATCAACGAATCGGCTGCAGGCAAAACAATCGATGAGGCTGTATTCAAGACGAAGATCAAGGAGCTCTTCGCCGATAAGATAAGAAGAGAAGCCCTTATCACAAGGGAAGACGGAATAACCTCCGCCAACCTCGCCGAGAGAACAGGCTTTACCGGTGCGCTCGGACAGAAGGATTTCGAGAAGCTTGTAGTGAAGATGAATGAGCCTACTCTTCTTAAAGCGTATAACGGACTGAACGACGATCAGAAGGAAATGCTTGCCGTAGCTCTTTATACCATGCGCGTCGAAGATACGGGTACCATGTGTGTGCTCTATGGTGAGCATGCCGACGAATTGAAGACAAACAGAGATCTTATGGCTAAGTACATGAGAGGAGAAGGTGTATCCTTTGATGTAGATTACGGAAGAGCCATAAGGGCTTTTGATATAAGAAATACAGACTCCAAAGATATGTTCGACAAGGAGATCTTCCGCGAGGCTTACGACTTTGTTCAGATGCTCGAGAAGCGCAAGGTTGTAGCGAAGAAGAAGGATTGGGCGAGACTCGGCGATCCGGAAGAGAATGTAAAATCTGCTTTTGAGCATGCAAAGAACGGAAATCTTAAGGAAGAATACGAGAAGGCTCAGAAGACATCCACTACAAAGGCCGGTTTCCTTTCAACACTGAATAAGTTTGCGTTGGAGGATCTGAATAAGCAGCAGAAACAAAATGTCGTTGACTTGGTTAAAAAGGGAGTTGAGGACTTTAAAAACAATTCTAACATAAGCTTTGTCACGAAGAGACTTTCCAATCTTCAGCCGCACCAGCAGAGACTGCTTATATTTGTACTGCAGGACAGAACGGTTTTGGATTACTCGACGGGCGGAAGAGGACAGGATACCAAGATATGGGGCTTTGCTAATGATGTTAAGAGAGCGGCTCTTATCGACAGATTAAAGACGCCTTCCGAGAAGGAGAAGGCCATAGAAGCAGCGACCGAGCCTGATGTGATAAGGACTGCCATGGCTACGCTCATGTCTTACCAGTTAAAGGATCACGAAGATGTGTCCGACGGCAGTTATTCGAAGTCTGACTACGCAAGCGATGCACTTAACAGGATCGAGACCATAGACTGGGCTCTTTTGTCAAGGGCGATAGATCTTGTAGATGAGATAGAGTCAGAGCAAAGACGCCTGCTTGCCGTTCGCCAGGCATCCAAGTGGCTTACCGAGGACCTTGACAAGGAGGACAGAAGTCCTGCGAAGGAGACTTACAGAAGACATAAGGACGCCATGAAGCTGTCCGGAAGAACCAAGTTTGAGGAATTCTTCATAGAGACCGGAAGAACGGATGCAGCGATAAACGGCGCAGACAGTGAGGAGATAGATACCTTGCTTGAAGGCTATCTCTCTCTTACCGACGAGGAAAAAGCACTC